>NZ_JBHVQU010000028.1:0-38811 GCF_042886655.1 Peribacillus sp. NPDC058002
GTGATAATACCGCCCAATGAAGTAAAGACATAAACTCCCTCCCTTTTTTAAAACGAAGTCAGTCGTCTTATTATGCTTTTTTTGAGCAATCCTAGACGTTAGGAAATCTTCGCTGAATATGTATTTTTTTATCGAATACTTGCCTCGCTTAAAAGTATAACGCAATTTATGTGGGTTTGCATGGCTTTGAAAACGGTGAAGGCTAACTTGAACGAAGTTTTATATATAGGTAGAAAAGGAGGGGGAACAGACCTGAAAAATTTATTAAAAAAATTTTCTTAAGGGTGAATTAATAGAGTATCCATTGAGAAAAAGTGGGTTATCTAGCATAATATAGGATAAAAGGCGCGCGGATGGAAAAATCATGAAAAACACATATTTACTTAGCTATTTACCAATCATTTCAATCTTATTATTCAGCCTCTCCTTTGCCATTTATGGGGAAATGCAAATGCTCAAGTTATTTGGGAATTTGGGAATCTATTAAGGGATGCTTGAGTTCTTTTCTGAAACCGGCATCAAACTGGCGCTGCTGATCGTATTGCTCCTATCATTCTTCATGGTTCTCGCTGCATTGAAGCTGATCTCCGATACGATATTGGAGCTGTCTTTATTATTCTTTTCCAAGGATTCGGAGGGTAAAGCCCTTACCAGTGTAAGAAAGGAAGCGGTCATATATGTGATTGGCGGTGCCTGTTCATTGTTCAGTGTTCAATTCATCATCGGGCTTGGGTCGATCTTTATCGCAACGAATATTGTGGCTTTAATTTATTTTGTCAATAAGTTAAGCCCAAGCCTGGACTTATCGAGGCTGGTGGGATTGGTCTTCTTTCCAATCTTCGCTTGGACGGCACTGATTTCAATTGTCGCTTATGCGGGATTGAAGCTTTATAACAGCGTTATTGCAAGTCTTCCCATATAGCAAAAAAGAAGGTGCCAACTCGGCACCTTCTTTTTTCATTCGGCAGTCTGGCTGATATCCTTCCAAATCAATACATGGGGTGAGTGTGAATAGATGGATTGCAGAGTGGATGGCTTGTCTCTCCCAACCCAAACCCCCGTTGTATAGTTTGCTGTCAGACCGACAAACCATATGTCTTTCACGTCATTGGTCGTACCGGTTTTCCCGCCGACATAATCCGTAGGAAAGTAGGCTTTGCGGGCTGTCCCGGAAAGGGACGTTCCGTGGAGCAGCTGCAGCATCTTGGCTACGGTGCCTTTGCTCCATATCTCCTTGGAACGGTCTTTCCATTTATAAAGGACTTTACCTTCTTGATCGGTGACTTTAGTAATGGCCCGCGCTGGCTGATAGTTTCCGTCATTGAAGGAAGTATAGGCATCCGTCAGTTCTAGGGGGCTCATGCCATATTCGAATCCGCCTATGGCCGAACTTGTATGGTGGTCTTTTTTGCTCACCTTTTTAAAGTCGAAAGCATCCAGGTACTTGAAACTCGTCTCAACCCCCGTCTTTTCAAAAAGCCTTATGGCGGGTGTGTTATAGGATTGAGCGAAGGCAGTTCTTATTGAGACCATCCCGTAGCTGTCACAGCTATAATTCTTTGGGCAATAGCTATTGCTGCAATAGCTTGCTCCACTAACGAGCTGATTGATGTCTGCATCCGTTTCTTCTAATTAGGGAGCATAATCGAGAAGTGGCTTAATGGCTGACCCTGGCTGCCTATAGCTTTGGTATGCCCGATTGAAAGAATTTTTTTTATAATCCTTTCCCCCAATCAAAGAGACAAGCTCGTGCGTATGATGCTGTATAACCACTAAAGCTCCCTCGATATCATTGACACCGAGTTTTGATTGAACAGCAGTCTTTGACTGTGTTTGCAGTTTAGTATCGAGGGCGGTATGGATGGTTACACCGGAATTCAAAAGCTTTTTTATCTTTTTATCCAGCTCGGATTCTGCCTGCTTACGGATAGCGATATCAGGGCTTTGCAGAGTTTTGTCGAGACCCTCGGAGGATGCAACCAGGTTTTTCAATTCCTGATGAACATACGCCACGTAATCGGGATATAAGTCGACTGGGGTGGACAAGTCTAATTTAATCTTACTTTTGATAAGTTTTTCGTACTCGTCCTGTTTTAAATCACCTTTGGCCACCATTTGTTTCAGTAATATCTCCTGACGCTGTTTCGTTGCATCGAAATGTTTAAGAGGTATAGTTTTCCGGATTATTAGGGATTGCGGCCAGGAAGGCAAGTTCCGCCTTGGATAACTCTCCAGTCGGTTTACTGAAATAATATTGGGAAGCAGCTTCGATTCCATATGCGCCATTACTGAAATATATGGCATTCAAATACAGCTCCATGATTTCCGGTTTTGATTTTTTTCTCTCTATCTGATGGGCATAAATGAGCTCACTGAGTTTTCGGTTATACGACCTATTGTGTGAGAGATAAACATTCCTGGCCAGTTGCTGGGTAATGGTACTGCCGCCTTGTTCGATTGTTTTATTTTGTGAATTGATAAGAAGCGCCCTGCTTATGCCGGATATATCAACGCCTGCATGATCATAAAATTTCTGATCCTCTGTAACGATGAACAGATTTTCCAGGAAAGGGGTGATGTCTTCAAGTTTTAGGTAAGTTCGTTTCTCACCAGTGGAAATTTCACTGATGACTTTCCATTTGCGGCCTTCATGTAACTATAGCCAGTTTTATCGATTCAATGGGAATTCGCTCGTCGAGTACATGATAGGGAGATTGCGCTACGGACCACTCCCGATAAGAAAGGAAAATGGAAAAGATCAGTATGGGAACTAAGAGGAAAATCGTGATATAACCAAGATACGTGCGCATAGTTCAACTTCCTCACTAATATATTTTTAGTATGTCCTTGGATTGAAGGGATGAAAAAATGGTACTTTTGGTCCACTCATCCATCATAATCCATATAAGGTAGACAATAAAGAGTTTTGGGTAAATTAGGTATGACGTCAGGGTCCGTATCCGAATGGTATGTTACGATCCTAAGAAAAAATTTCTAAATCTTCTGTTATAATGAGAAAAAAACCATTTTTTGTTTATATGTTGATGTCAGGAATATGAAGGGGGTCATAAAAATGGAGGAACAACAGCAATATGTATTCATTGATTTTGAATTTACGATGCCGGAAGGAAAAGCCAATCCAGTAGGGTTTTATCCAGAAATCATTGAGGTTGGTTTAGTCACCGTCCTTAATGAGACCATTCAGGAACAATTCTCATCTTTTGTTAACCCGATGAAATTTCCAGTTTTGACGGGGAGATGCAAGAAGTTCTTGAACATTGCCCAGGATCAGGTGGACCGGGGGATTTCATTTGAAGAGCTGGTCACTTTATTGAAGAAAATAGATGAACAGCACCCGACGACGATTGTTACATGGGGAAATATGGACATGAAGGTGCTTCGCCAGAACTGTCAGAAAGCAGGGTTGGATTTCCCTTTTTCAGGGAAACAAGTTGATCTTTGCCTGGAGTATAAACGCTTTTTCGGGGATCAAAACCAAACCGGACTTTGGAAAGCTGTACAGGCCTATGGAAAAGAAGGGACAGGTAAGCATCACAGGGCGTTGGATGATGCCATTACGACATATAATATCTTTAAGTTAGTAGAGAAAGATAAAAGTTATATGAAAAACCATGAACCGACGACAATTGGCGATCGCATTGATTTATCAAAGGTATTGAATCATTTAGCGTTATAAAAGCCAAATCATATACTACTGATTTGGCTTTTATCATGTTTTATTTGAAATAGTCTGCTGCTAGATCTTCAAGCAACTGTAAGCTTTTATCATTCCACTCTGTTTGGGCTTCGCTTAAAGTGCTTTTCATTTTCTCAACAGCTTCTCTTAAGGATTCCTTATACTCAGGAATCTCCTCATCAAAGTTCTTTACCATATTCTTCGGGACATTGGTTTGCTCCCGGAATGCCAGAGCACGCCGCTGATGGAACATGGACACTTCCGTTTGCTTCGGGTTATGAAGATCTCCCTGCATGGGATGCTTCAAGACAGCCAACACTTTAACAAGATATGCTGCAGGTCTGATATCGGTGACTTCCCCGATGTATTTTCCAGTTTTATATATGGCGGTAACCTTATCGCCTATTTTAAAATCCTGTTCTGACATTTCCCTACCACCTTTCTTTTAACTTCCTTCATGATACATAAGAACAACGACTTTTCACAGCGAATTTGTTCAATTTCGTAAAGATGCTTTTTTTATGAAAATCGTGTAAAGTGTACAAATGAAGATGGAAAATGGTGTTTCATGCCATTTTATTTTAAAAAGAAAGAGGTTATATACAATGACAAACTTTCCACAATTAACAAGTGAAGTTTTGGAAAACGAAAAAGCGGTCATCATGCAAACGACGATGGGCGATATTAAAATTAAACTATTCCCTGAACTGGCTCCAAAGACAGTGGAGAATTTCCTGACACATGCTGAAAACGGTTATTACGAAGGAATCATCTTCCACCGTGTCATCAAGGATTTCATGCTTCAAGGCGGAGATCCGACAGGGACTGGAATGGGTGGAGAAAGTATCTGGGGAGCCCCATTTGAGGACGAGTTCTCCATGCAATTATTCAATTTGCGCGGAGCTCTTTCCATGGCTAATGCAGGCCCGGGAACAAACGGCAGCCAATTCTTCGTCGTACAAGCCCAGCATGTGGACAGCAGGATGGGTGAGCAAATGAAGCAAGCCGGTTATCCGGAGGAAATCATCAGTGCATATATGGAACAAGGAGGCACACCATGGCTGGATCATAAACACTCTGTTTTTGGACAAGTGGTCGAAGGCATGGACGTTGTTGATACGATTGCCAACGTGGAGACAGTTGCGGGAGACAAGCCAGCAGTGGACGTGGTCATAAAAGGGATCACCATATTATAAATAAAAGAAAAGCGGGGGGCTTACTGCCTCTCGTTTTTTTATGTTTTAGTGGATTACGCCCACTAGTGGATTGTTCTGGTAATTGATATAATGGGATAATGCAGTTTAATTCCCTATCAGGAAGGATGTATCGGATGGATTTTCTCAATCATGCTTTACTGGGTTTGTTTCTTTACTTTCCAGAAGACAAGACTGAATATATCTCGGCTGGTATAACCTGCTTCATTTTTTTAGTGGCAGCCGTTTTTACGATGAGGGCAATTATAAGATATTCAAAAAAGGAAGAAATGAAAACCAAGCAATTCGAAGATGAAGTCACCAAAAGGAACCAGCGAATGAAGGATGATACCATTTCTTGATCCTGGAAATGCCAGCAATTGCGAGTATCTGAATATGAATGGTATTATGTTCTTGTTAGAAGGTAGAGAAGAATTAAATGTTCCCTTATCAGCATAAGCATTTTATACTATAAACATAGAGATAGATAGAAATTTTGGGGGCGTAATTGGTTATGCAAATCATAGCGAAAAGAATGATTGCGGCAGATACGGTTAAGGACTTTTTCATTCAGCACTGGGAGACGACTCAAGTCGTTTTTTCAAGAGGCTTGTTTCATTATGCGGAACTTGAGGGTGTTGGGGTGATGGACGAGAATGAAAAAATCACGGGGTTGGGAACATACAAATTATCCGGCCATGTTTGTCAGATCATCTCTTTGAATAGTGAGCATGAGAATCAAGGTGTGGGCTCATCGTTGCTTTACGTGATGGAAAATATCGCTAAGGAAAAAAATTGCCATATTATTAAAGCGATTACAACGAACGATAATCTACAGGCATTGAAGTTTTTTCAAAAGCGTGGTTATGTCATCTCGGAAATCGTTAAAAATGCCGTTGAAGAATCACGGAAAATCAAGCCCGAAATACCATTTTACAGTTTTGATGGAATTCCGATCAGAGACGAGATAATACTGGAGAAATACTTATAATAAGGTGAGATTCACCTGGATTTTGATAGGGGGAATAGGGATGTTTAAGAAAATGGCGGCGGATGCCCTTGGTCTTAGTGATATTGGAAGTGTGATTAAGCCTGCTGATTATGACAAGGTGGATGCAGATGACTATATCATGCATGAAGATGGGGAAAAAATTTATTTCCTGATCAAATCGAAAACCGATGAGTATTGTTTTACGAATCAGGCTTTCATACATTTGGACGGCACAAGTGCCATAAGCAAAAAGCGCACACTTACAAGGTATAGCTACAGCCAGCATAATATTTCCAACGCTACACTTGAAACCGCAGGGTCCGTGGATTTGGATGCGGAAATTAAATTTTCGATCGGTGCAAAGACTTTCTCGATTGATGTCCATAAGAAATTCATTGAAGAATTAAAAGACTTATTCAAATCACTCGTGAAAATCTCGGAAATTTGCCATGAGAATGAGTATGCCCTTCAATATGCCCAGCAAAGCGTAAACCTTGCTTCTTCCACTTTGAACCAGGTTCGAACTGATGGAAGCCAAATGGCTGCAAGTTTCAAGGAAATTAATTCTGCAGCTTTCGAATGGTTGATGGATAGCCGGAAAAAGTACCATGTTAAAGATTTCGGCTTTGTTTTCGAGAAATATATCAATAATTAAAAAAGGAGGCGAACACGGAATGTGTCCGCCTTCTTTTTTAATTGTTCAAATCACTCAAGCCAGGGCTCATGATCATAAACCCATGATCCATTCCATGGATTGCCGCCAGCATCGACAGGAAGGGATGCTTTCGCACCAATGATGAAGTGATGGGGGTTTGCGCCGCCTTTGATGACTTCATCCAATGGGGCGCCGTCGATAGCGGAATCTCCAGGCATATTCCCGCCAGCACCATTCAGCAGCTGATTGATGGTTGATTGGACAAGTTCAATGTGGCTAAGTTCCTCCAAGAAAACTCCACGGAGTAAATCGCGATATTGTTTAGCCTTGCCGCGGAAGTTTGCGCTTTGGAAAGAATACTGCATCATCGTCCGCATTTCACCGAATTGTCCTCCAAGCGTTTCCTGAAGTACTTTTGCTGCATTCGGATCAGGCTTATCGGGAACAATCATATTGATTAAGTCTTCTTTGTAGAAATCCTTGAAGTTAATATTTCTAAGTTAGCTTCTGTTATCTGAATTAAATTATCCCTAAGGTAAAAAGTACCTTTATGGAATGGCGGGATGAGAGAAATACTAGAGGGAAGAACGATTTTGAAAGGATGTTGCACATGCTATCCAATCAGCGGCTTAAAGAATTTCAACAGCAATTGCAGCAATCGAAGCAAGAGTTGGAAGAGCGATTAAATGATTCAGGCAACTACGATTTAAGAAGAAGTTTGGAGGATTCGACAGGTGAGTTATCGAGTTACGATAATCATCCCGGAGATGAAGGAACCGAGTTATATGAACGGGAAAAGGATTTGGCCCTTTCCGAGCATGATCGCGATGAAATAAGGGATATTGAACGAGCTCTTTCCGCCATCGAGGCTGGTGTGTATGGAAAGTGTGAGGTTTGTTCAAAGGAAATACCTCTTGAACGTTTGAAAGCCATCCCTACCACGACTTATTGTGTCGAACATACCCCATCACAGGAAACTTCGGACAATCGGCCGGTGGAAGAGGAAGTGCTGGGACCCCCATTTGGAAAGTTCGATTATGATGACCGTCACGAATCGGTTGCATACGATGCGGAGGATTCTTGGCAGGATGTTGCCAGTTATGGAACATCTGAATCGCCTTCCGATTTTGTAAATCCGCCAAACGATTACGAAGATATGTATGTCGAGTCCGAGGAAAATATCGGATATGTCGAAAATTATGAAAACTTCGTTGGTGTGGATCTATACGGTAAAGAGATAACGGTTTATCCAAACTCCCAATATCAAGAATTGAAAGAAGAACTTTTTGAAGAAAATATTCAAACCTCGTTTGGGGATTTGCCACGATATGAGCATGATCCTTATGTCGATGAAGAGAAAGAATGAAAAAGAAGAACCAGGATTCTAATCCTGGTTCTTCTTTTTATTTATGAAAACGCCAATTTCAAACGGTTTAGCCCTTCCATCAGGACGCTGCGTGAACAACCGAGATTCATTCGGACGAAACCTTCCCCGCCAGGTCCATATTTTGAACCAGGTTCCAATGCGAGCTTCCCTTGATGGATCAGTCGATCCTTGATTTCCTTGTCGGTCAATCCAAAATCACGGCAGTCAATCCATAAAAGGTAAGAAGCTTCCGGATGCATGACATGCAGTGAAGGAATTTCGGCAGCAATGAATTCCTCTGCCACTTTTATATTTTCCTCAATATAGCCAATCATTTCTTCAAGCCATTCCAGGCCCTCTCGATAAGCGGCTTCCATTGCTGTTAAGGCAAAGATGTTAAGACCATGGAAGGCCAGTTTCGTTTGCGCCTTTTGCAGTTGCTTCTGCAATTTTTCATTACTGGCGATCAGGAATGAAGCCTGAATGCCGGCAATATTGAATGTTTTGCTTGGTGCCATCAATGTAACGGTTATGTCCGCCAAATTTTTTGAAAGCGAGCCGATCGGATAATGCCTTGATGTTTTATGGAATAAGTCAGCATGTATCTCATCACTGACGATGACTACGTTATATTTTGCACATAACTCCCCGATTCGTAACAGTTCGCCCTTTGTCCAAATGCGTCCGCCCGGGTTATGCGGACTGCAAAAAAGGAATAGCTTCACTCCGCTTTTCAGCTTGTCCTCAAAATCGGTGAAATCAATCTCGAAGCGGTCCTCTTTCATGATAAGGGGACTATTGACCACGACCCGGTCATTATTTTTGATCATATCAAAAAAGGGGGTATAGACTGGAGATTGTAACAATATTTTATCGCCCGGGTACGTGAATGCTTGGATCGTTGTACCGATTGCAGAAACGACGCCAGAGCTAAATGAAATCCACTCTTTATCGATTTGCCAGGAGTGCCGGTCTTTAAGCCAGCTTTGAATTTCGGTGAAAACCGTTCCAGAAGGGACCGTATAACCGAAAATTGGATGGTTCAAACGTTCCATCAATGCCTTTTGAATGCCCTCAGGAGATGGGAAGTCCATATCGGCAACCCACATTGGGAGAACATCTTCGCGACCATATAATGATGTGAGCGAGTTTTTATCCCATTTTGCAGACCCTGAGTTTTCCCTGTTTATTTGTTCTTCAAATATTGACTTGTTCAAAATATCCACCACCGAATAAAAATTTGTCATTTCGCGAAAAGCTTGTTGTTATGATACTATGAAATCATGTTCTTTGAAAATATTGAGCAGGTGATGATTACATGGATACACAGCAAATGAATCTAGCGTTGGTTGCCGTATTGCAAGAATGGGATCCATTCAAGATAGGGTGGGATCTTTATGAACCGGAAATTGCAGATACGGTCGTAGCAATCCGGGATATTGATGTACCAAAGGAACTGGCGGAAAAAATAAAATCCATTTACGAGTTCTCGTTCGATGAATCCGTTCAGATGGAAAAGTGCCTTGAAGTTGCACAACAGCTGCTCATCATAAAAAATGATGCCAGCTGTTCGATCTAAGGTGAAAAAGGGTGTACCCATCAGGGGCACCTTTTTTAGTTTTTTTTGCTCTACACTCGTAGTTTGTGCAGTATACTTGTAGTTTGTGCAATACTCGTGAATTTGCGCGATATACTCGTGAGATTGTGCCATTTACTCGTGAGTTTACGTTGGGGTGGCCACTCCAATAAACCCTTTAATTAATTGATACACTTCTTCCGGTTTCTCCTCTGGAAGAAGGTGCCCGGATTCCTCAAGGACAACAAGCTTGGAATTAGGCAGGTCTTCATGGAGCCTTTGGCCAATATTCAATGGCACAACTCGATCATGCCTTCCCCAAATAAGCAGGCATGGTGTATGAATATCACTAAGGTCCTCCTTCAATAAATCGACTTCCTTGTCCCGAAGCATCCTCCCCAATGCCCGGAAAATATCATGCTTCTTTATGAAGGGCCCTAGATATCCCTGCCGCATTTCATCGTCAATCATGGCCGGGTCATGGACGACATTTTTCAAATTCTTTTCGATACCTGATTTTTGTAGATACCTTTTTATCCCGAATGAAAAGAAGGGCAGGTAACTGACCATCTTCATTTTCTCCGAATAGCTGGGCTGATAGCCTGAACCAGCAAGAAGAATGGCATGGTCGACAAGCTCAGGATACGATTTGATGAGCTGCAGGGAAATCTGCCCGCCCATGGAATGGCCGATGGTGCTGAATTTCCTGATGTCTTTTCCTTCTAAGAACATAACGACTGATTTGGCGATGTTCCGGAATGAATATGTATATCGATAATCTTTTCCGCTTTGCCCGAATGGCGGGAGGTCTATGGAAATCACATTGTATTCCTTGATTAAATAGGGCACTAATTTACGGAAACTGAAGCTCGACGATAAAAATCCATGAAGCAGGACAAGGGTGGGGAGGGAATCGTCGATTCGGTCATATTCAAAATAGATATCCATATTATCCACCTGTTCGACGCCTTTGATTGTATGACTTTCCATAAAAGCTCCTCCTCCGTAATTGGTCCATGATAAAAATCCGTGTTTTCCTTGATATTCCAAAAAAGGTCCTTTAATACTGTTGCATAACAGTAATTGTAATAATAACGATGAAAAAAGACAATTACTATAACAGGTCACCAACCAATTTTGATATAATAGTGTAAGTTTATCCTGACAGAATAGGACTTATTAAATTATATTGTCATATAGGTTTTTAAAAAAGTCTAATAAGGTAATTCGTGAGACTATCTGCCAGCCAAACCATCACATCTAAATTAGTGAATTCCAAAAGGGGGGTTTTCCAATGCACTTGAATGAAGAGGAATTGGAAGTCTTGAGAATCATTGAAACTAACAGCCGGATTGATATGAAGGATTTGGCTAAAATGACCGATCAATCAGAATCGGACATTGAAATTACATTGAAGAAATTAGAAGATATGCGGGTCATTGTCCGTTATTTAACAGTCATTAACTGGGCTAAAGTGGATGAATACCATGGTGTCACAGCTATGATCGATGTAAAAGTCACTCCTAAACGCGGCGTCGGTTTCGATGAGGTCGCAAAAAGGATTTACAAATTCAAAGAAGTCCAGTCCGTTTATTTGATGTCTGGGGCTTATGATCTTTCGGTCATTGTCGAAGGACGTTCGATGAATGAAGTGGCAAGCTTTGTTTCGGAAAAGCTTTCGACATTGGATTCCGTCATTTCTACGACGACTCACTTCATTATGAAAAAATACAAGCATGATGGCACTATTTTCGAGCAAACTGAAGAAGATAAGCGGATAGTGGTGTCACCATGATTAAAACGAGTTATGTTTCAAAAACGGTTGCAGAGATTAAACCATCAGGCATCCGCCGTTTTTTCGACTTGGCTGCCAATTTGGAAGGGGTCGTCTCCCTTGGTGTGGGTGAACCGGATTTCGTTACATCTTGGGCAGTAAGGGAAGCGGCGATCAACTCCTTGGAGGAAGGGTATACCTCTTATACGGCCAATGCCGGATTATATGAATTAAGGTCGGAAATCAGCGGGTATATGGAGAAGCAGTTCCATGTTTCGTATAGACCGGAGGATCAAATCATCGTCACGGTCGGAGCAAGCCAAGCCCTCGATATTGCCCTGAGGACCATCTTGAATCCGGGTGAAGAAGTCATTGTCGTCGAACCGTGTTTCGTCGCCTATGCACCGCTTGTGACCATGGCAGGGGGAATACCGGTCACGGTCCAAACATCCAAGGAAGATGATTTTAAGTTGACTCCCCAACAACTCGAGGCGGCGATCACGCCTAAAACGAAGGCTGTATTAATCTGTTCGCCGAATAACCCGACAGGAACCCAACTTGGTCAGGAAGAATTAGTGATGCTTGCTGACATCGTTAAAAAGCATGACTTGCTGGTGATTTCCGATGAAATCTATGCAGAACTTGCATATGATGAGACATTCACTTCTTTTGCTGCCATTGACGGCATGCTTGAGCGGACAATTGTCATCAATGGGTTTTCGAAAGGGTTTGCGATGACTGGATGGCGTCTTGGGTTCGTTTGTGCACCTAAGGAAATTTCCGAAGCGATGCTTAAGCTTCATCAATATGCGATGATGTGTGCGCCGACCGTTGCGCAGCATGCTGCATTGGAAGCTTTAAAGCACGGAATGCAGGATGTGGAGGAAATGCGCCGCAGTTATCGAAGAAGGCGAAATTATATCGTGAAATCATTTAACGATATGGGGCTGGATTGCCATAATCCTGGCGGGGCTTTTTATGCATTCCCTTCAATCGAGAAAACGGGAATGACTTCAATGGAATTTGCTGAAAAACTTCTGACGGAAGAACTTGTAGCCGTTGTGCCGGGTGATGTATTTGGGGAAAGCGGAGAAGGTCATATCCGCTGTTCCTATGCATCCTCGATGGAACAGCTTCAAGAAGCGCTTAGAAGGATGGAACGTTTCATGAAGAATCATTGCAAATAAAAGCAAAAAAATAGGGATCCGGCCGTTCCAAGCAGCCGGATCCCTTTCCATAGGGGGAATTAGAAAAAAGAGTTAATCTAATGGATTAACATAGAAAGTGTTAATCATAGTATATCCAGTACCCTGAAAAAAAATACACATACTATGACCCTTTTTTTGAATTAAGCTTGTGTATTATATAAAGTATGCATAACATTCAGAATTTGGTCTTCACTAAAGTCCTTGGCTGTTCTTAGAATGAGCTCCGCTTTTTTTGTTCCGATTTCTTCAATCAGTTTTTTTAAGTTCTCGTCGATACCAGCTGCGTTCCCAGTTTGGGCATCCTTCAGGAATTCTGAAGCAGGAATGTCAAGAACGGTGGAAAGCCGTAGAATGGTTTGTGTATCTGGAATCGATTCACCTGATTCATACATTTCTATCTTCTTCGTGCCGATTCGTAATTTCAAAGCAAGTTCCTGTTGAGTGAGGTTGTGATTCTCTCGGTATTGCCGGATATTCTTCGCGATATTTGACATAGTCAGACACTCCTTTTTCAGGAAATATATTTTCTTCTTGTCATTATTTTACCATATTATTACTTAGGGAAAGTCACGGAATATGTAGGTTTTGTGAAAAAAATGCCGCATCGAGAAATATCGAAACGGCACGTCGGATGTTAAATGAGATTAGTGGACTTAAGGAATACGAGTATGATCATGATCGGCACGACGTAGCGAATCAGGAAATACCAAAGTTTAAAAAGTGATCGGCCGGAATCAGGGCCAGATTCGAACTCCTTTTGTACCTCGATCCTTTTCATTTGATAGCCGATGAAAAGAGATATGAACAAGGCACCGACTGGCAGCGCGATATTGCTTGTCAGATAATCAGCGAAATCGAATATGGATAAATTGAAAATCTTCACATCCGAAAGCACCCCAAATGATAATGCACTAGGAATCCCAATCAGGAAAACGGTGATACCAGCTATCCAAGAAGCCTTCTTCCGCTTTGCAGCATCACCCTTGATCATGGCTGCAACGGTGATTTCGAGAATGGAGAATGCCGTCGTAAGGGTGGCAAATAATAATAATATGAAGAAAATGAACATGAAGATCCCGCCAAGCGCCATTTCATTGAATACGGCAGGCAACACGACAAAAACCAGTCCAGGCCCGCTTGAAGGGCTGAAACCCAGTGCGAAAACGGCCGGGAAGATGACCAAACCTGCCAGCAAGGAAATGAAGATATTCAGTCCAACTACCGAAAAGGCCGATTTTGTAATATCTTCTTTTTTACTTAAATAGGATGCGTAGGTTACCATCACGGAAACACCGACACTTAGTGCAAAGAAGGATTGGCCAAGTGCCAATAGGATCGTTTCCCCTGTTAATGCGGAAAAGTCCGGCTTCAAGAAGAATTTAACACCCTCCATCGCCCCATCCAGAGTCAAGGAACGGATAAGAAGAATGATGAAAAGGATGAACAAGGAAGGCATCATATATTTATTAGCCTTTTCAATTCCCTTGGAAACCCCGCCTTGCACGACCCAAATGGTAAAGACCATGAATAATAACTGAGCGATAACCGTTTCATATGGATTACTGATTATCGTATTGAAGAAGTTCCCATATTCCTCTTGCGTCAAGTTTGAGAGAGAACCTGTAAAGCTTCTTGCTAAATACGAGATGATCCAGCCTCCGACAACACTGAAGAAGGAAAGAAGAATGATTGAAGCGACGACACCGCCATATCCAATCAACGCCCAAGGCTTTCCAGGGGCGATATGTTTATATGCGCTAATGGCATCTTTCTGTGCATTGCGGCCAATCGTGAATTCCGCTATTAATATCGGTGCACCGATAAGTATGGTGAATAAAATGAAGAGCAGGAAGAAGGCCCCTCCGCCATTTGCCCCAGTCATATATGGGAGCTTCCAGATGGCGCCTAATCCAATAGCGGATCCCGCGGCTGCTAGGATGAACCCAAGTTTTGAAGTCCATTGATCTTGTTTTGACATGATGGAAAAACTCCTTTGGATGTAAAGAATATCTAGCTGTATAATACTTATTTAAAACATTTCCTCATCTTACTATGATTCTGGGGAAATGGGTAGTGCTCACTATTGCAATCTTTAGAAAAATGAGCAAATATTTAAGGGGAATAGAGGTTATTTGCAAATTTTTAGGATAAGTTATACATAAAGAACTTATAATATTTATTATTTCCAAAAAACAAACATTTTTAATGAGTAAAATCCCAAAAAGTATGGTATACTTAACTTTGATTATTTTCCAATTATGTGATATAATTTTTTATTGCGTGAAAAGACGAAAAAATATATATAAAATAGGAGTGTTACCATGTCTGAAAAATTCGAAATTGGTGCGGTAGTTGCTGGTAAAGTAACTGGTATTCAACCATACGGTGCATTTGTTGCTCTTGATGAATCAACTCAAGGTTTAGTTCATATTTCTGAAATTACTCACGGCTTCGTTAAAGATATCAACGAACATTTAAAAGTGGGCGATGAAGTGAAAGTTAAAGTGCTTTCCATCGATTCAGCTGCTGGAAAAATCGGCTTATCGATCCGCGCTACAGAAGAAGCTCCTGAGCGTACTGAAGCTCCGAAAAAAGCTCCGAAAAAACGCCAAGCTTCTGTTAAAGCGACATCTCACATCGAATCTACTGAAGGTTTCAACACATTGAAAGACAAACTTCAAGAGTGGATTGAACAATCTCAACGCGAAGACTTAATCAAAAAATAATTTTGGGAACCGGCAGATCCTTCGATCAGCCGGTTTTTTTTGTCCAGTGGGGCATATGAATGAAATAAAGCCGGGTCATGTGTTTATCCATGGTCCGGCTTTATTTTATAAAACATAAACAATGTCGATGACATCAACGAGTCGGTTTAGTTTCAGGCTCTCTGGAAGTTTCAGGGCTTGGTTTAAAGAGAAGACCAAGATTAATGAGACCGGCGATTCCAACCAACCCATAAACGATACGGGCTAATCCAGCACCTTGCCCCCCGAAAATCGAAGCGACCAAGTCAAATTGGAAAAAACCTATTAATCCCCAGTTGATTGCCCCAATTATTGTAAGAACAAGTGCAGTTCTTTGTATTCCACTCATTGTACTGCCTCCTTTTTTTTGAAAAAAATCAGTTCTTTATTTATCATGCTTTTTCATCATGTAAATATACATCACTCCAAAAGTTCCGGGCGGATATTTTGTATTTAAATGGAACATTGGTCATAATGAATAAAAGAAAAACTAGCACATGCACTTTGGACAATTCAAAATCGGAGTCAATATGGCATCATTAAAGGAGAGATATCCATTGGAGAATTACACTTATAAAAATCCTACTAAAGTCATTTTCGGCAAAGGTCAGCTTGAAAGCCTAAAAACTGAAATTCCTGCGTATGGCGATAAAGTTTTACTTGTATACGGTGGAGGAAGCATAAAGAAAAATGGCTTATATGAAAAAGTGGTCAATACCTTGAAAGTGATTGATGCAGAGGTGCACGAACTTTCCGGAGTTGAACCGAATCCACGCATCTCGACAGTCCGGAAAGGTGTTGATCTTTGTAAAGAACATGGTATCGACTTTGTCCTGGCTGTTGGGGGAGGAAGCGTAATCGACGCTACAAAGGCCATCGTTGCGGGTGCAAAATATGAGGGGGATCCATGGGATCTTGTCATTAAGAAGGCACCAGTCGAAGAGGCGCTTCCATTCGGAACGGTGCTGACTTTAGCTGCAACCGGCTCTGAGGCGAATTCGGGATCTGTCATAACAAACTGGGAAACGAAAGAGAAATATGGATGGGGAAGTCCATTGGTATTTCCGCAGTTCTCCATTTTGGATCCTGAAAATACTTTTTCAGTACCAAAAGACCAAACGGTATACGGAATGGTCGATATGATGTCACATGTGTTCGAAACGTATTTCCATCCGGAAACGCATGCGCCGCTACAGGACCGTTTTTGTGAATCGCTGTTATCTACGGTGATTGAAACGGCACCTAAACTATTGGAAGACCTGGAGAATTACGAGCACCGGGCTACCATCCTGTATGCCGGAAACCTGGCCTTGAATGGGTCGCTTGGGGTCGGTTACAGCGGTGATTGGGCAACGCATAACATTGAACATGCCGTTTCAGCTGTTTATGACATCCCGCATGCAGGGGGATTGGCCATCTTATTCCCAAATTGGATGAAGCATGTGCTTCATGAAAATGTCGCACGCTTTAAACAAGTGGCAGTCCGTGTATTCCATGTGGATCCTGAAGGGAAGACAGATGAGGAAGCTGCCCTTGAAGGCATTGAAAGACTTAGGTCATTTTGGAGCAGCTTAGGGGCGCCGACCAATCTTTCCGATTATGGCATCGATGACTCACAATTGGAAGTCATGGCTGATAAAGCGATGAGCAGAGGGGATTTTGGAAGATTCAAAGTGCTGAACCGTGAAGATGTTCTTGCCATTTTACGGGCTTCATTATAAACAAGTGATATGATCCATTCTCCCGCCTTGTCAGGTGGGAGATTACTTTATATGCATAATTCATTGTTTACTTGATCGATTTCTTGATTATGAGAATTACATCAGATAAAGTGAAAGGGAAACTAAAGAATTCAAGGAGGAATTTGAATGGCCCATATTCGTTTCGATTATTCAAAAGCCCTGCCGTTTTTCGGGGAGCATGAAATTACCTATTTACAGGATGCTGTAAAAGTGGCACACCATTCCCTGCATGAGCAGACAGGGGCAGGCAATGAATATCTTGGCTGGCTTGATTTACCCGCCAATTATGATAAAGAAGAGTTCTCAAGAATCAAAAAAGCTGCGGCGAAAATAAAAGAAGATTCAGAAGTGCTGCTGGTTATCGGAATCGGTGGATCATATCTGGGAGCGCGGGCAGCAGTTGAAATGCTTCAACATAGTTTTTATAACATTTTACCTTCGGATAAAAGAAATGCTCCGCAAATTTTATTTGTGGGTAATAATATAAGCTCTACATATATGCAGGACGTAATGGACCTATTGGAAAATAGGGATTTCTCGATCAATGTCATCTCTAAATCCGGTACGACCACGGAGCCTGCACTGGCCTTCAGGATTTTCCGGAAACTGCTGGAACAAAAATACGGCGTTGAAGAAGCTAAGGGCCGCATTTATGCTACCACTGATAAAGAGAAGGGTGCATTAAAAACGGTAGCGACGGAGGAAGGTTTCCAAACTTTCGTCATTCCCGATGATGTTGGCGGACGTTACTCGGTCTTAACGGCTGTAGGTCTGCTTCCGATTGCGGTCAGCGGTGCGGATATCGATCAAATCATGGAGGGAGCCGAGCGCGCCAGGGTGGACTTCAGTTCTTCCGAGTTAGGCGAGAATCAGGCATACCAATATGCGGCGGTTCGGAATATCCTTTACAATAAAGGGAAAACGATTGAAATGCTGATAAACTATGAGCCTGGACTTCAATACTTCTCTGAGTGGTGGAAACAATTATTTGGGGAAAGTGAAGGAAAGGATCAAAAAGGGATATTCCCTTCATCGGCTAACTTCTCGACTGACTTGCATTCATTAGGACAGTATGTCCAGGAAGGTCGGCGTGATCTTTTTGAAACAGTCATCAAAGTGGAAAAGGCCCGTCATGAAATCTTGATTGAAGAAGCGGCAAATGACTTGGATGGCCTGAATTACCTATCAGGTAAAACGGTACAATTCGTGAATGATAAAGCATTTGAGGGTACGCTGTTAGCCCATACGGACGGTGGCGTTCCAAACCTGATCGTAACGGTTCCTCAGCTTGATGCTTATACTTTTGGCTACCTTGTGTATTTCTTCGAGAAGGCGTGTGCAATGAGCGGATACTTACTGGGTGTAAATCCATTTGATCAGCCTGGAGTGGAAGCCTATAAGGTGAACATGTTTGCTCTTTTAGGAAAGCCGGGTTATGAAAAGAAAAAAGCGGAGCTCGAAAAGCGCTTATAATATAAAAGGCATCAAGCCGGAATAACATCCTGCTTGATGCCTTTTTTTGTTGAAAGCTAAAGCAGTGTCATCAAGGAAGCGACGAAGAGAGAGGAACTTCACAAAAGCATAAGGGTGTCTTGGAAGCAAACTTTCGCCAATCGAGGGAACAAAAGGGGCATTCCAGGTTTTTTTTAAGGCACTTTGGTTAAGCTAATAGAAAATTAGCGAAAGAGGTTTTATACAATGATTAAAATTTCTTCTCAGTTGGAAGGGAAAACATTCGGTTTGTTCGATCTGGAGACGAAGTTGAAACCGGAAGGATACGTGATAGGCGGGGGATGGGATTATGACCACGGATCTTTTGATTATAAGATTGATGGCAGAGATGGCTACCAATTCTTGCGAGTCCCTTTCAAGGCTGTTGATGGTTCGCTCGATAAGGATGGGGTAATGGTCGAACTATTACAACCGTTTTTGCTATCTCACAAGTACGAGGACGGGATGGATGATGAAGGAAATATCGGAAACCTCTCCGCTTCCTTCAATCAGTTTGCCGAGCCTGAAGATCCGGATGCCGAATTTCCGGAAAACTATATCTCATTAGGAAAAGCGCTTGTCCGTGATTTGGAAAAGCTTTTATTACATTAATCTTCAATGATGAGCAAGGTGTCATCACCATGTATGATTACATCTCCAGGGGGCTTGAATAATGTCTTGCCTCCTGTAATGATGCCGACCAATAAAATATCTTGATCGAATAGTTTAACGTTCAACTGTTTAAACGTCAATTCAACCCAGTCATCCTGGACGGACAACTGCTTGATGTTCAATCCATTCCGGTCTGTTTGCTCTTCGGCATCCGCAAGGATCCCCTTCGATAAGCAATCCTGCATATATTCACTCGCAAATTTATTCGTTTCCACGATACCGTCCGCTCCAGCCCGTAAAGCATTTTCCTTTTGTTCATGCGTTAATATCTCCACAAGACAATATACATGAGGATTCAGCCCTTTGACGGCCAGTAATGTTAATATCGAAAACATATCCGTTTGCAGCTCGTCTTGCTTAAGGTCAGCCGTGATCAGGACGCGTATGGCTTGCTTTACATTTGCTTTCTGCAAAACGGAATCCAATGTAGCCTTTCCTTGGATAAAGTGGATATTCGTTCTTGGAAGCGGGTGCTTTTGCAGCGTATCATCTATAAGGACAATGCATTGATGATGGTTACGATCATGAATGTTTTGGATGATCCTCTGGGAACGGCCATTCCAGCCCACAATGATAAAATGTCCGTCGCCGCCGAATACTTTCTTTCCTGTTAGAAATTGCTGTTCACTGGAAATGGAAATCTTTGCAATGTACGCAAAATAAGAGGTGATCAGGCCGGCGCCTGACAAAATGAGGACCATCCCAATGACTTTACCAAGATTTGTAACGGGAGTGAAATCTCCGTATCCCACCGTTGACATAGTCACGATTGCCCACCAGATGCCATCAAGTAAAGTAGGGAATCTCTCCGGCTCCACAAAGTGTATCAAGACCCCGAATGAAAGTAAAAATAATGCGATGGTGGATAGCAACCTGATGAAACGCGGGAATCTGGGAACGATGCTGGTGTATGGACCGATTCGAATCATGTTTTTCCCCCCCCTAAGCTGTTCCTTTTAGTATGGTCAAAAAAGGCTTGACTCATAAGGGTGCGGCCAGACAAACTTTGAATGATGAATATTGGGAATTTGCCATTATATTCCAGGTTAATGATAAAAGCCTTCCGGATGATGTCGGAAGGCTTTTATGGTTGAGTCACGTATCCTGAACTGGACTTCATGCTCGATGATTGATTATATGACCGTTTGCGTTGCGGTATTCCTTCATCTTTTTTTAGACCCTTCTCCGGACGTTAAAGTTATCACTGATGAGCAGCCAGTTTTGAGGGAAGGCTAAGCCGAGCTTCCAATAACTCATTCCCCTTAGGTTCAGTTCTTTGATTAAATCGAATTTAGCCTGAATGGATCTGGCATCTTCAAACCACACCTCATGTTTCCTATCCTCTATATCGGTATAGTTGAAGTGCGGGGCCTGTGCGGTTTCATCATACTCGATGGCAACATTATTGGCCGCCGCAATCTGGATGGCCTGCTGCGGACTCACGGCCTTGGCAGTGGATCCCTGTACAAAAGGCAGGGTCCAATCATAGCCATATAGATTCTGCCCCATCAGGATCTTGTTGGAGGGAATATCGGTGACAGCATATTCGAGAACATCCCGAACAGGTCCAATAGGTGACACAGCCATTGCCGGTCCCCCGCTATATCCCCATTCATAAGTCATGATGATAACGAAGTCGACTATTTCACCATGTGCTTTATAGTCATGTGCCTCATACCAACGGCCTTTTTGCTCAGCACTTGTTTTAGGGGCAAGTGCCGTGGAAATGAACCATCCTTCTTTCTTGAATCGTTCCTTGGCTTTTCGGAGAAATTGATTATACGCTTCCCGATCGGCCGGCCTTAAAAACTCAAAGTCAAAGTGAATATCCCGGAATCCATATTTCTTTGCCGTTGTAACGATATTGTTCAGGAACTTATTCTGAATGGAAGTATTCGTTAAAATGATTCGCCCAAGCTCATCGCTGAATTGGTCATTTTCCTGATTCGTGATGACCATCATCAGGACATTTTTATTTTCTCTGGCGATGGCAGGGAATTCATTGAGCAAAGGCTCCTTTAAGGAGCCGTCACGAAGCGCCTGGAAGCTGAAAGGGGCTAAATAGGTTAAATAGGGCCCGGCTTCCCTGGCGGCCGTTTCAAGGGCCGGTGCAACCGATGTACCCCGCGGCTCGACATACCCGTTAAATTCGGCGGTCCTTTTCTTTCGTGCCGGAATATAGATCCGGTATCCAACGGATAGGTTTTGATTTTCGGAAATGCCATTTATTTTTGCCAATTCTTGAACAGGGACATCAACTTTTTGAGATATCGAATATAAACTATCACCCGGTTGAACGAAATAATAACTGCCGACGATCGGAATGACAAGGGCCTGCCCCGAAACAAGATTATTTGGGTTAGGGATCTTATTTGATTCGATGAGCCTGTCAACGGTTACGCTGTATGTCTGGGCGATGCCATATAACGTCTGGCCTGGCCTAACCACATGTATTTGCAATTCTTTTCCCTCCTACTGAAAGTTTCCTAACAGTTTATGAGCATAAAAAGAAATTCATGATAAAGAGCTTAGGATTGAGAGAATCCCAATTGGAAAAATTCAATAAATTGGCAATAATAATTTAAGCTTAAAATGCTAATTAATATTAGTAGGAGGTGAAAACACATGGCAAACAACAATAACAGAAATCAACTAGTAGTAGCTGGTGCAGAGCAAGCTCTACAACAAATGAAGAATGAAATCGCTAGTGAATTTGGTGTAAACCTAGGTGCTGACACTACTTCTCGCGCTAACGGATCTGTTGGTGGGGAAATCACAAAACGTTTGGTTCAAATGGCTGAACAACAACTAGGCGGTTCAAACTTTTCTCGTTAATTAATTGAATAAATATGGATTAGAAAGAGAAGGAGCATCGCTCCTTCTCTTTCGCATTGTTCAGCCATGCGACTGCCGGGCTTTTAAAATCTTGATTGCCTTTTCAGGGAAATCGGTCATGATGACGTCGACTCCCAACTCTGCCAGCTTGACGATGTCGGCTTCATCATTGGCGACCCAAGGACGGATTTTATATCCAAGTTTTTTCGCTTTTTCATTAACTTCCGGGGTCAGGCTGTTTTTATCCGGATGAAAACCCGCTTCTTTTTTATCACGTAAGATCTCTTCGTAGTTTTCAGGAAGCCCCTCGAACAATAATGCACGTTCAAGGTCTGGGGCAAGCATCTTCACTTTTTCAATGGATTGATGGTTGAAGGAAGAGAGGATCACCCGATTTTCCATTTGATATTGACGAATTAGATCAATGATTTTCTGTTCGATTCCCTCGTAAGCGAGTTTATCCGTTTTGATTTCGATATTCATCAATAAAGCGTTGCCCTTAGCCCAGTCGAAAACGTCCATTAAAAAAGGGATTCGCTCCCCAAGGAATTCCTTGGAAAACTTGCTCCCGGCATCAGCCGTTTTCAGCCTTTGTGCCGAATGCTCTTTTACATAACCAGTAAGGGTGGTCGTTCGATCAAGTGTTTCGTCATGGATGATGACCAATTCCCCATCAGAACTGAGATGGACATCGAACTCGATCCCTTCGGCCCCGATTTCTGCCGCCTTTTGAAATGCAGCCATGGTATTTTCAGGATGCGTCCCCTTGGACCCCCTATGTGCAAAAATAAGTATGTTTTGCAAAATCATCACATCCCCTTTAAACTTTATCTTGAACCCTATCATACATGTATCCCTGAATTGTTTCAGCAATGTTTAATAGACAATGTTTTAAACAACGAGTAAAATACATATGGTATTTCCATTAATAGGTGTTCGAAATATGAGGTGAATAAAATGAATATGTGGGAAATTTTTGTTGCAGTTGTCCTTGGTCTTGTAGAAGGATTAACTGAGTTTGCTCCTGTATCTTCTACAGGGCATATGATCATCGTCGATGATTTATGGCTGAAATCAACTGATCTTTTCGGGAGTGAAGTGGCCAATGCCTTTAAGGTGGTCATCCAGCTTGGTTCGATACTCGCCGTTGTCGTGCTCTTCTGGGGACGGTTCATGGACTTGCTTGGGTTAAGGAAGCTGAAGGGCACATCCGCTGCGAACGGCCCAAAGCTTAACTTATTGCAGATTTTTGTCGGATTGCTGCCGGCTGGCGTTTTAGGTCTAATATTCGAAGATTACATTGATGAACATTTATTTACGATGAAGACGGTTATCGTCGGATTGTTCCTTGGCGCATTCTTGATGATTGCTGCGGATAAATTCCGTCCAAAGCTGACTGCAGAAACGGTTGACCAAATCACTTATAAACAAGCTTTCGGTGTAGGGTTAATTCAATGTTTGTCACTGTGGCCGGGATTCTCGCGTTCAGGTTCGACGATTTCAGGCGGCGTACTTTTAGGAATGAGTTATCGGGCCGCTTCCGATTTCACGTTCATCATGGCAGTGCCGATCATGGCAGGTGCCAGTCTGTTGAAAATCGTGAAATATTGGGAATTCTTCACGCCTGAAGTTCTGCCATTCTTTATTGCAGGTTTCATCAGTGCATTTATCTTTGCATTATTCTGTATCCGCTTTTTCTTGATTTTAATCAATAAAGTTAAATTGACTCCTTTTGCCATTTACCGGATCGTCTTGGCGGTCGTGCTTCTATTCATTATTTGGTAATACGAAATGAAGCGTGAAATAGGAGAGGAGCCACCCCGTTGACTCGGGGTGGCTTTTTTTTGCGGTCGAAAAAAAGCTGAATTCCCGTAAAAATTATAACGAATAATAATTTTGTTTTGATGTTTTTAATTCGTTATTACCTAGTTAATTGTCAATAAATCTTTTGATAATAAAAAAATATTCGGTTTTTGGAGTGGTTTCAGACATAATTAGTAAAAAAATTATAAGTGTGATAAAGCTCCCTGAGCGTAGTGATACCAACGTGTTTGAGTATTTTTCTCAATATTCAAATGATTACATAAACTATTCTCATATAATTTATATGATATAATTTTAGTATAAATAAAGTACAGATGTACATCTGGGGAGGACAATATGGGGAATGACCAATTGAAGAAAACGGTTGGCTTTTGGGTTGGAACATCAATTGTAGTTGGTACAGTTATCGGTTCTGGTATTTTCATGAGACCTGGTGACGTGCTTGAGTTAAGCGGTAATTCAACCATGGCCTTACTAGCCTGGCTGATAGGCGGCCTCATTACCCTTGCAAGCGGGTTGACGATTGCGGAAGTGAGTACACGGATCCCTAAAACCGGGGGCTTATATGTTTATATGGAAGAAGTGTACGGAAAAGCATGGGGATTCCTATGCGGCTGGGTTCAGACATTGGTATATGGACCTGCAGTCATGGGCGCACTCAGTTTATACTTCGGGTTATTAGTCGCAGGAATATTTAATATCGCTTCTGGCTACACTTTGGCGATAGGGATTCTGACGATCGTATTTATAGCAGGCATGAATCTTCTGGGGACAAAATACGGCGGTATCATACAAACCTTATCGACCGTTGCTAAACTGATCCCCATCATTTTCATAGCGGTGTTCGGTATCGCACAAGGTGATATGCCTGTATTCAATATCGATAGTGAAAGTTCAATGAAAATCAGTATGGCCGGAGCAATTTTGGCTACGCTCTGGGCATATGATGGCTGGATGAATGTCGGCTTCATGGCTGGGGAAATGAAAAACCCGCAGAAAACGCTGCCGCGGGCAATCATAACGGGATTAGTCGTGGTCATGGTCGCTTACTTGGCTGTGAACCTTGCCATGCTTCATGTATTGGGGGCCGAGGGAGTCATAGCTCATGGCACGAATGCAGCGAATGTTGCGGCAACGCTTCTATTTGGTGAATTGGGCGGGAAATTGATATCAATCGGAATTGCGATTTCAATCTTCGGTTGCTTGAACGGAAAGCTTTTGACTTTTCCGCGCATTACCTTGGCGATGGCGACTGATAAAATGATGCCAGGCCATAAACAAATCGGAAAAATATCGCCCAAGTTCAAAACGCCTATAAATGCGACGATATTGCAGGTGATCATTGCAATCATCATGATGGTTGCAACAGACCCTGATAAACTTACCAATATGGCTGTATTCTCTGTCTTCTGTTTTTATGGATTAGCTTTCTTCGCAGTTTTTATCTTACGCAAAAAAGATCCGGATGCGAAAACTTATAAAGTGCCGTTTTACCCATTCATCCCCATCGTGGCGATTGCTGGAGCAATATACATTGTTGTAAGCACATTAATCGATACACCTTTAAATGCCTTGTACTCGGTGATCATCCTCATTATAGGTATGCCAGTGTATTGGCTCCTTAAAAAAAGTGAACGGGATGATGAACGTTCATATTAATGAAAAACCCTTTACTGCATGCAGTGAAGGGTTTTTGTGAATTTGCGGAACAAAACTTTCCCTTTGGACAAAAGTGGCGAAATAGACAACTCGGGAAGTTCGTATTAACATAGGGGGAAAGTTAAATAGTGAAGGGTCTGAACAAAAGTGAATTATATCGAGCCTGCTGGTAAATCATTCAGGAAAACAATCTTGGCTTTATTTCTTGGTAGCTTTGTAACGTTTGCGGATCTGTATAGTACCCAACCGGTCATTCCGGTTTTCGCAAAGCAATTCGGAGTCTCTCCTGCAATGGCAAGTCTTACATTATCATTCGCAACAGGAACGCTTGCCATCTGTTTATTGCTTGTTTCCTTTTTCTCAGAAAATATCGATAGGAAAAAAATAATGGGGACGGCCCTCACTCTGTCTGCATTGTTATCCATATGCGTCAGCTTCATCCAGGATGACCTATACATCCTTATCGCAATACGGGCGATTCAAGGAGCGGTGCTTGCAGGTTTCCCGGCAATTGCGATGGCCTATATCAATGAAGAATTTCATCCGAAAAGCCTGGGCTATGTGATGGGGATCTATGTGAGTGGTTCGAGTATCGGCGGATTGGCTGGACGGCTGATTGTCGGGGTGCTGACCGACCATTTCTCTTGGAACATAGCGATTGGAAGCCTTGGGACTTTAAGTTTGATCATCAGTCTGGCTTTTTGGTGGATGCTTCCGCCTTCGCAGCATGCCATCCGCGTAGGGGCCTCATTTTCGAGAATCAGAACCTCCCTTATTAATAACTTAAGGAATGGCAGACTAGTACTTTTGTTCACCATGGCCTTCCTATTAATGGGCTCGTTCGTCACTGTCTATAACTTTGTGGGCATACCTTTAATGGGACCGCCATATCATTTATCACAAACATTGATTGGCTTCATTTTCATTATCTATCTTGTGGGGACATTCAGTTCCACATGGATGGGGAAGCTTGCCGATCAATATGGCAGGAGGCATGTACTTCTTATCGGAATCGCAATCATGCTGATGGGCGCCCTTTTAACCTTATTGGATACGCTTTTGCTTAAAATAATGGGGCTTGCATTGTTTACATTCGGTTTTTTTGGAGCTCATTCAATTGCGAGCAGCTGGGTCGGAAGGTTGGCTGATAAGAGTGAAAAGGCACAAGCGTCCGCTTTATATCTCCTGTTTTACTATGCGGGATCAAGTGTAGTGGGGGCATCAGGCGGTTTATTCCTGATGAAGTTCGGCTGGGGAGGGGTCATTTCGGCTGTATCCATTCTGATCATCCTGGCGGCCATTTGTGCAATGATGGCTGGAAAAGTGAAAACCGTTTAAATAAAGTGATCTTTTCTATCATGTTTTTCCGGAATCCTGAATATAATATAGTGAAAATGGATATTGAATAATAGATTGATAAGAGAAGAGGGTAATAGATAGAGTGAAACGAAAAGCAGTAATTCTCATTGGGTTGATAGCCGTTTTAATTATATTATTCGTTGTATACTTAACAAGTCCGGGCAGATTGGAAAAGGTGGAGATTGTTGAAAAATACTATCCTCATTTCTCCGATGGCAAGGCAATCGGTTTTAAGACGAACGAAGTCATTGATGTGTCGGAAACCGAAGGGGGATCCAATTGCGCAATGAAATTCAACAATGGGAAAACGTTGGAAATTGATTGTGACCGTTATTTAAAATACAAAATTGATGAAACAGTCTATATTACTACTGAAGGAAACCATGTGAAGGAAATCCGGAGAAAAAGGTAGAGGCTATCAATATTTAATGAAGGAGGAGCTGGGGTTGCATAATAAAGCAACTCAGCTCTTTTTTTTATCCACTCAAAAACCCAGACCGTATTGGACTGGGCTTTTTCATTTTTTATCTTTGGTTTTACTTTTATCTTTTTTATTACGCCGAAGTACATCCAAGATTCTGCGGCTGTTATTTTTACTGTTTATGAGTTCGACTAAATCGCTCATGTTTTCAGATTCAAAGTCTTGTTGATCTTTTTTCATGGTAATCCCTCCAAGTCATATATCATGATACCCTTATCTAGAAGAGGGTAAACATCTATTATCATACTGGTAATAGAAGGATTTTATATCCTTAACCATTCTTTATTGATAAAATGTGATAAAAGCCCTGTATGGGAGGTCCATATGGAAGAATTAAGAATGATCGGTGAAAAAATTGAAAAATTCAAATATATCTTAGTGGAGCATATCGAGTTGTTTGAAGAAGAGGAACCGCTTTATGATTTTGAAACGAGTAAAGAGGTACGTTCAAAGCTTATTCAAATACATGCAGATGCCTTGATCCATGGAAAAGCACAAGCGATGGAAAGTATGAAAATAACGGGTATGGAAATAGGAAAGCGCATCGTGGACATGGGCATTCCTTTAGATAAGAATATTGAGGAAGCTCAGCTGATACGCAATCTTTTCTGGAGTTTCATTGAAGAAGAGGTAAGCAATCGCTATTACTCCATTGAAATTCTGCTAAAGGCAAGCTCGATAATAGATGCAATCCTGGACCAATTCATACACTGTGTGAGTATCAGTTACGTGAATCATTATAAAGAAATGGCGAAAATGGCAAACGATTCTTTGCTGAAGATAAAAGAAAACCAAGAAGTCATGGAAGAACTGTCCACCCCGATCGTTCAGACCGTATTAAAGGATGTGCTGCTCTTGCCATTGATCGGACGCATTGACGATTGGAGAATGGAGTCGATGCAATCGACTGTTCTGCAAAAATGTGCAGATTTGCATGCGGAAGTATTGATCATGGATTTCTCCGGAATTACCTTTACGAAGGATAACAATATGCTCTCCCTGCTGGATCGATTAGTGGGGGCACTGGCATTGATGGGGACGGAAACGATTTTTGCCGGCTTTCCCCCTGATGTCGTGAAAGAGATCGTCACACTTGATTTTGCAAATCGGGTAGAAGCCTTTCTATCGTTCAGGCAGGCTATGGAACATCTGTTTAAACAAAGGGGACTGGCTGTTCAGCCATTATGATGGAGGTATCCTTTTTCAGGGTATCTTTTTTCTATGTCATTCCTGCGTCTCTCATATTTTATCGCCCATCGCCATTTCTCCGTGTTATAGTGAAATGACGTGGGCGGACATGTTGATTTTCATTTGAAATAAATAGGACATGTAAAGCGTGTAAGGAAGGTGGATGAAGCGTGTTTTTCAAGAAAAGTGAAGAACCTGATCATATCGAAAAATGGTATTGTGTAGGGATCATGACGGATAAAGGGTTGGAAGATGAAGAATATGATGTTTTGTCCAAACACATCCTCGACTCGGTCCAAAATGTCTCGGTCATATCGGACTTGGTAAGGGTGGAATGGGATCGGGATAAATTGCGGGCCTTGAACGAACGTTTTCAGGACCCATCCTTTTCCGATCCATGTTTTATCATTAATGAATTCATACCAGAGGATATAAAAAGGGAAAGAAAACTTCTGGAGAAAACTTATAAATGGAAGAGGCTCTTTGGTCTCCTCTCCCCGATTGAATACATGGAAGCCGAGACGAAGGCGGCCCATGACTTTGATAAAGCTCTCTTTTATACAGACGATGCAGATAAAGTGATTGAATACATTCTTGCAAATAGCTAGCATCCCCTGCAAAAACGCCGATACATTGTATCGGTGTTTTTGCATTTGATTCAATGTTTATCGTAGCGATTTCGATAGGAATTCGGCCTTGCTCGGAATAAACCGTCCTTGTGCGAGTAAAGTCCGACTAACTTTCGGAAATAAAAAGAGAGAATGTAAGGAAGTTGGTAGGAAAGAGGGGGTTAAACGCGGAATATCTAAAATAGAAAGAGAGTTTTAAGGGGAGAGGAAGATGAAGCGATGGAAGTTGCCATACCTCAGCAAAAGCCAAAACGGAAGTGGAGAAAGCGTGCGCTATGGAGTTTTGGTATCCTGATCATTCTTTTGCTGTCAGTCCTGATTGCTGCAAATGTATTTCTTTCAAGGTCCTTGCCGGAAACAAAGGGGGAAATATCGCTTCCAGGTCTTTTGAAACCGGTTACGGTGGTGAGGGATTCAAGTGGGGTCCCGCATATTAACGCAGCGAATGAACATGATTTGTATTTAGCCCAAGGGTATATCCAAGCACAGGACCGCTTATTTCAAATGGATTTAAGCAGGCGTCAGGCGTCAGGAAGATTGAGTGAAGTGATTGGTGAGAAAACTGTCAAAAATGATAAGTATTTCCGCACACTTGGGTTGAGGCGGGCGGCTGAAGCCTCTTATGCAGCATATTCAAGTGACGGGAAGGAAGCCCTGGATGTGTTTGCCGAGGGGGTGAACCTTTATATCGATGAATTGAAGGAGAATGGGAAATGGCCGGCGGAGTTCACCCTTCTTGGATACGAACCAGAGCCTTGGACACCCGTCGATTCGCTGACCATCGGTAAATATATGGCCTTTGATTTAGGCGGGAACTGGGAGGATCAGGCGTTTAGGCAGTATTTGCTGCAAACGTTCCCGAAGGAAAAAGCATATGATTTATTTCCTAATTATCCAAAGAGCGCTCCCTATATCATCAGCAAGGAAGAACTGGATATTGAAAAAAGTTTTGCCGGGGCCGTTATTCCCTATGAATTCAACGGCAGCAATAATTGGGTCGTTTCAGGCAAGAAAACGGATTCCGGTCAGCCGTTATTGGCGGATGATCCTCATCTGGGCTTGGCTACACCATCCGTTTGGTATCAAATGCATTTGGAGGCCCCTGCAGTCAATGTGAGCGGTGTTATTTTTGCCGGGATTCCGGGAATCATACTAGGCCATAACGAAAAGGTTGCTTGGGGTGTGACCAATACCGGCCCGGATGTTCAGGATCTGTATATCGAGAGGAGAAACCCGGAAAACGAGAAGGAATTCTCCTACAAAGGGAAGTGGGAAAAAGCCGATATCTTGGACGAACCCATCAAAGTGAAGGATGGTAAAACACTTGATTATCAAGTGACGGTTACCCGCCATGGACCTGTGGTCTCCGAGTTTGCCGGGAAAAGCGGAAAAGATACCGTGCTTGCATTAAGGTGGACGGCACTTGATCCATCCGCCGAGCTTGAAGCGGTACTGAATATGAATAAAGCGGGAAGCTGGAAAGAATTCGAAAAGGCCCTCTTGAAATTCGAAACGCCGGCACAGAATTTCGTCTTTGCCTCAGCCGATGGGACCATTGCCTATAAGGCGAATGGGAAAATCCCAATCCGGAAAAAAGGCGATAGTATGCTGCCTGTACCTGGCTGGACGGATGAATTTGAGTGGAAAGGCTTCATTCCCTTTGATGAGCTTCCAAAAACGGTGAATCCGGAAGAGGGATTCATTTCGACAGCGAATAATAAAGTCATCTCGGATGACTACCCTTACCACATCAGCAATAACTGGGCACAGCCGTACCGTCAGATGAGGATACAGGAGTTTTTAAAAGCCAATAAAAAGCTTACTGCCGAGGATATGCAAAGCCTGCAGATGGATAAGGTGAATTTGCAAGCCAAGGAGTTTGTTCCTCAATTCGTGGATGTATTGAAAGGTCCATGGGGGAAACAGGAAGACCAGGCACTGACGATTCTGAAGAAATGGAATCATATTGATTCCGTTGATGAAGCGGCACCGATGATTTTTAATGTTTGGATGAAAAAAATAGGGGATGTTCTGCTTACGGAAGAAATACCGGAGGAAACCCTCAACCTCTTTAATGGGAGGCGTTCGGCCGTTGATGAACTACTAAGGCGGGCACTGGACGGTGAGCCGGGCCCTTGGATTGAAGAGGCAGGAGGACTTGAGCAGGTGCTTGCTAAGTCGTTACAAATGACGTTAACCGAGCTTGAAGAATCACAAGGTGACGATATAGCCGATTGGGAATGGGGAGACTATCATCAGGTCAGGTTTAACCACCCGCTATCGAGTGTCTTCCCGTTAAATTATTTATTTAACAGCGGCGGCGGAATACCGGTAGGCGGTAGCAGTGTTACCGTACAGGCAGCGGCATTCTTAGATGATGGAACCGTTAATCACGGCGGCTCCTGGAGATTCGTCATCGACCTATCCGACATGAATCAAGGATATCACCTCGTTGGCCCGGGTCAATCAGGTAACGTTAAAAGTGAGTGGTACCACGATCAGCTTGATGATTGGGCAGAAGGTACTTATCACAAAACCACATTGGACGATCCAAAAGGGGATAAGCTGACATTGAAACCATCATATTGATATCTGAAAAAAATACCAAGCCCAGCATCCTTGCTCTGGACTTGGTACTTTTTCATTGTTTTTGCTTAGTAAAGAATTCTGCAAGGAACTCCTCAAAATTAGGGGCCTCGATTGCTGCGATTTTTTCATATGATTCAATGATCTTGAGTTTAATTTCTTGCTCCAGATCATTCCGGTCTTGATAGTTCGTGTTTTTTAACGATTTTTTTATTTTAGGATTCAAAGAGTCTATGAGATCCAACAATTCTTCTTTTGACAGTTTTTTATCCACAATGGCTTTTCTCCTTTCTAACATATACCTCATCCATATAGTGCTTTCGAAGTTTTTTTAGAGCTTGTTTACGGATGCTTGAGATATTCTGCGGCGACTCATGGAAATAGGCAGCAATTTCCTTGTTCGATAGGCCGTAGGAAAAGATCATGGTCAATACCAGGCTTTGTTTGGCTGTTAACGTCTTCAAGGCTTTGATTATCTCTTCATCACTTATGTGTGAAGCGAGTTCGTTCGTTTCCCCCATCTTTTCAAGTTGAACGTCCAACGTGCCGATTCGATCGATCAAACCGCCAGTATCCATTGGTGTCGCATCAAGTACCATTCGATAGCGTTCCCGTTGCTTCCGTGCCCTTTTATCAAAATCAACAGAGAAAAAGTAAATTAAAGAGCACATGTATTTGTATACTTTAGCCCGGTAATAGAAAATTCTGAAAGTCTCGTTGAGAAGATCAATGTTGTGTGAAGAAGGGGAATCAAGAGTTTCAGTGAAAATCTTTAAATGCTCTGGGTTCTGTAAAAATAAATGAATGATCGGCTGTGCAAAGAAAGATGAGTACTGTTGCTGCAGAAACTCCAAGGAATGAGAAAAAAAATGAGAAGTAAAGTGGTTCATCGTTATCCCTCCTTTTATTAATAAAGTGATAGACAAGGGGAATAAATCAATTATATAGGAACATCCGTTCTTTTTTCCATGAATCAATAGTGCTAGATTGATTTTTTTAAACAAGTTTCACTTTAGATATCAGATACAAGAAAAGGGGTGAAGAGGATGATGATTGAGGATGCTACTATGTGGGTTTCATTAGTTAGCGAATTTGGCTATCCATTCGTCGTTTCTATGTTTTTGCTCTTCCGCTTCGGTAAAAAATTAAAAGAACTGACAACGGACGTAGAGAACTTAAAAAAGTCCGCTCATAAAACGAGAAATCGATAACCTCAGGACGTAATGTGCCAGGTGATAAACACCGAATTTCGGATTCTATTCTAAAAAGGGTCCGGAATTCGGGTATAAAGAAATGGGTACTCTGAAAAATCAAGACTTAAGTAAACCCCTCCTTTAAAGTCAAGTGAAATAATGGTAAACCATTATTTGGAATATAGCACAAAATAGGTAAAAAATAATCGTCATTTGGAATCATTTTACTACTATAATTCATCCGACAATGGAATTAGATAGGAAATCCTCCCCTCGTACGATTTTTGTTTTATGGATTAAAGTGAAAATACTTTTAAAAAAACAACATTCATCAATAAACTTATGAATAGTATGCGGCATCCAAGTAAAAGGGTGCTGCTTTTCTTATTTTTTGGTAATAAACTGATAATATGGAAAAGGGGTGGAGAATTTGAAGGATGAACAGCTAGAAGGTATTCGAATCCTGCAGCAAGAATGTGAACGGGAAGGTTTTACTTTAAAGCTGAACTGGGAAACGCTTCGCAGTCGGAATGGTGTGCACAAGAATGACTTTTTTCACTATGATGGATTGAAGCTGGTTGGGTTTATTGGTCTTTACGATTTTGGAAACAAAGCGGAGATGTGCGGGATGGTCCATCCTGATTACCGGAGGAAAGGCATTTTTACAAAGCTTCTGGAAGAGGCTATAGGGAGTGCAGTGGAGCGCAACTATAAGTTGATTCTCTTGAACTCACCTGCTCAATCCCATTCAGGGACAGGATTCTTGAAACAGCTCCCATGTGAGTTTGCTTTTTCTGAGTTTCAAATGAAGTGGTCCGAAATGGAGCTTGACGATTATGGTGATGCAGTCGTTCGCCCTTCACGGAGGGATGATGAGGAAACGGAAATTCAGCTGGATATTCAATGTTTCCAATTTACGAAACAAGAGGCGAAGGATTATTATCAGCGCATCCTATATGAGGATACTCTGAAAACCATGATGATTGAAAAGGATGGACGAGCGGTCGGTAAGATTCGTGTTGATCACTCAGACCGGGAAGCATGGATTTATGGATTTTCGATTTTGCCAAAGTACCAGGGAAAAGGACTTGGCAGAAAAGCGTTGAAAAAGGTCGTAGCCGAGCAATGCCAGCTGGGATATGATATTTTTCTTGAGGTCGAGGCGACTAATGAGCATGCATTAAGACTCTATGAATCTTGTGGATTCAAAACCATTCAAAGACAGGATTATTATCAATACAAAGGGAAGACAAAGAGTTAGGGGCTGGGATGATGTTGACATTATTCATTTATAACTGGCAGGTGCGAAGTGAGTGGTTCGTATGGTGCCGGGCCTTACCGAGTGAGGAACTGAAACGGCAGCGCACAGGAGGGATGGGCAATATATTGAGGACACTTGCCCATATTATCGATGTCGAATGCAGCTGGATAAAGGCCATACAAGGAAAGCCTGATGTAGCGATCGATTTGGACGCTTATGATACGATCGAAAAGGTGGAAGATCTGTCCATCCGTTATCATTCTGAGGTCATGGACTATTTGAATTCCCATTCCATTGAAGATGAGCAAGGAATGATACAGCCATCTTGGATGGAGGGGACATACGAAAAAGGTATGATACTGCGCCATATTATAGCTCACGAAATTCACCATATAGGCCAGCTGTCCATCTGGTCGAGGGAAATGGGCCTCGAACCGGTATCAGCCAGTTTAATAAATCGGGCTTTATAGGCATTAAACTTTAAAACTGGTAATGCAACTTGCATTACCAGTTTTTTATTTTGAAAGGTTCCGAGGTTTTTTCAAAATGTTTCATTGAAGTATAGAGTCTAAGAAACTTATCTTTGTGACTATCTGGGTTTATTAATAGGGAACTTTCTCCCTAAGGATTCAATGTGATTCGATGATGACTATATACATGATTGAAGGTATAACGAGCTATGGGCTCTGAATGGGAATGGTTAAAAAGTATGATTTATTCAAAATTCGTAATATTACGGTAAATTTTGACGCTTATTCGACAAAATCATGATATATTATTCTAGCATTTTACAAAAATAGAAGGGTTGTGAAGTATGTCGTTCAAGATGCATGTTAATAAGATGCTCGCCCCGATTCTTGCTGTGAGTTTGGTTGCAGCCCCATTTACCGTAACGGGGGAGACATTCGCCAAAGAGTCTAATAAGAAACCGGTCACGACGGAACCATTTATCATTACAGCTCCTATTGTTAATTACACAAAAGGCACAAAGGCGACTGTAACGGTCACACCGAAAAAAGGGAACAAAGGAAATGAAACCGTTGTCTTCCAATTGATGAATGGGACGAAGGTCATTTCACAGTCAGCCATTGAGGCGGATATTAAATCGGCCCAAAAGTTCTCCGCGTACTTCAATTCGTACAAATCGGGTTATTGGGTCAAAGTATCGGTTGTCTCCAAGTATAACGGCAATACTAGTAACTTCGGCAACAGCCTGGCAGCCTCCGTATCGAATGCACCATTTGAACTAAGGATCATGGAAACGACGGATATACACACTAATCTGGTGAGCTATGATTATTATAAGGATGCCGTATCGGACTCCGTCGGCTTTTCGCGCACGGCTTCTTTAATCAAACAGGCACGAAAAGAAGTGAAAAATAGCGTTTTAGTGGATAACGGCGACCTTATTCAAGGGACCCCGCTAGGTACGTACAAAGCGAAAATAGCGCCACTGAAAAAAGGTGAAGTCCATCCCGTCTATAAGGCGATGAACTTACTTGACTATGATGTGGCCACATTCGGCAATCATGAATTCAATTATGGTTTATCTTATTTGGACGAGGCCATCAACGATGCGAACTTCCCTTACGTCAATGCCAATGTTTATAAAAAAGATAAAGACAATAATCCAAAGAATGATAAAAATAAATATACTCCATATAAAATCGTCACGAAGAAAGTGAAGGACATCAATGGAAAAGAAAAATCAGTGAAAATAGGCTACATTGGATTCGCCCCTCCGCAAATCATGGATTGGGATAAAGCGAATCTTGACGGTAAGGTCATTACAAAGGAAATCGTCGCGACAGCGAATAAATATGTACCTGAAATGAAGAAAAAGGGCGCGGATGTCATCGTGGCGCTTACACATTCAGGATTTAATGGCGACACCAAAAATACCGAGGATGTCATCTATTCATTAAGCAAGGTATCCGGCATCGATGCCATCACGTTCTCCCATACGCACAAGGTCTTTCCGGCACAAGATGAGGCTTCTTTAGACAGCCTATTCAAAGATGCCCAAGGAAAAATCCTTAAAGGTGTGGATAATAAAAAGGGTACCATCAATGGTGTACCAGCCGTTCAAGCAGGATATGGCGGCAGTAATCTCGGGATCATCGATCTTGATATCCAAAATATCAAGGGAAAATGGAAAGTCGTCAATTCCGAATCATCGACACGGGCAATCAACGACAAAATAACAGGAAAAAAGGCAGCTGAAGATGCGTCTGTCGTCAAAGCCGTGAAGAAGGATCACGAAGGAACGATCAAGTATGTTAACACGCCAATTGGAACGACTACAGCTCCAATTCATAGCTATTTCTCCCTTGTGCAAGACGATCCTTCCGTACAGGTCGTGACGAGCGCACAGAAATGGTATGTAGAGAAATACATCCAAAGCAACCGCCCAGAATACAAAGACCTGCCCATTCTCTCTGTAGGGGCCCCTTTCAAAGCGGGTCGCAATGGAGTCGAGGAATTCACCGAAATCAAGGAAGGCGGACTGACCATTCGCAGCGCCGGTGATTTATATTTATACGATAATACCTTGAAGGCAATCAAGGTCAAAGGGTCCGTGGTTAAAGAGTGGCTTGAGATGTCTGCAGGGAAATATAATACAATCGATCCTGCCAAGTCTGAGGAACAGGAGCTGCTTAATGGGAAATTTGCCGTTTATAATTTTGATGTGATTGACGGCGTCACGTACCAAATCGATGTCACTAAGGCTCCGCGCTATGATGAAAAAGGGATGAAAGTGTCGGATTCCAGCAGGATAGCAGATTTGAAATATAATGGTGAACCAGTGGATCCGAATCAAGACTTCATCGTCGTGACGAATAATTATCGTGCTTCGGGCGGGGGGAACTTCCCGGGAGTCAAGGGCAGCGAATATGTTGTTGACTCTGCGGATGAAAATCGCCAGATCTTGATGGATTACATCACACAAGAGGGTGAGATCAATCCAACCGCTGATAATAACTGGTCGATCGCCCCGATTTCAGGCAAGGTGAACGTTACCTTCACTTCATCACCAAAAGGTGCGGAATATTTAAAAGAAGACAGCGCGATTTCCTATACAGGCAAAAAGGATGATAAAGGCTTTGGCATTTACAAATTCAATTTGGGGAAAGAAAACGTCAAGGTGCAGCTGCTCGGGATCAATGATCTTCACGGCCAGCTTGATACCACCTCCGATTTTGGCGGTATCAAACAAGGCCGTGCTGATTATTTAGCTGCGCACTTGAAGCAGCGTAAAGCTGAAAACCCTGAAAATACACTATTATTATCGGCAGGGGATGCAGTTGGGGCAAGTGCTCCCGTTTCTTCTTTGATCCAGGACAAACCGACGCTTCAGTTTTTGAATAATATGAAATTCGATGTCGGAACTGTCGGGAACCATGAATTCGACAAAGGGGTAGAAACCCTGATGGCTCAAATCAATGGCGGAAAGTCACCAACATCCGATGTAGTATTCGATAAATTGAACTTTCCATATGTAGTAGCCAATGTCGTATATAAAGACACGAAAAAACCAATTTTGGATCCTTACGTCATAAAAAAGGTCGGCGGGGTTGATATTGGGTTCATCGGTGTAGTCACGAATGCCACTCCTCAAAAAGTAAGTCCGGATGGCATTAAGAATGTTGAATTCATAGAACAGGCACCTGCCGTAAATAAGGCGGTTAAAGAGTTGAAAGATAAAGGCGTCAAATCGATTGTGGTCATCTCACATGACCCAGGCACGGAAAAGGAGGGGATCATCACAGGCGAAGTGGCTGATCTTGCTAATGCCGTGGATGATGAAGTAGATGTGATCTTGGCCGGAGATAATCATGCTAGGGTCAACAATTATGTGGATAATAAATTGATTGTACAGGCTTACTCTTATGGAACGGCTTTTGAAGATGTGGATTTGGAAATCGATCCAAGCACAAAGGATATTGTCAAAAAGTCAGCTGAAATTGTTACGGTTACACAAGATGGCATCACACCGGATGCCGGGACGACTAAATTCATTAATGACTATTTAGACATGTTCCCCGAGTTGAAAGCCCCGCTTGGGACAACGGATGAGAAAATTTTAAGAACCAATGCCTATACACAGGAAACGGGACTTGGGAATTTAATCGCCGATTCGATGAAGGCAGATTTGAATTCCGATTTTGCCTTCATGAACCCAGGTGGAATTCGTGCAGATATTCCGAAGGGGGAAGTCACTTTTTCCGATTTGGCGAAAATCCAGCCGTTCGGAAACGTATTGGTTAAGCTGGAACTGACTGGAGCCGAAGTGAAAACGCTGCTTCAACAGCAATGGGTCGTCGAAGGAGCTCCGAAAACTTTGCAAATTTCTGGACTGAGCTATACAGCCGACTTCAGTAAACCTGTCACGGAACGTGTCACCTTATTGAAGAAGGCGGACGGAACGCCGATCAAGGATACCGAAACATACACGGTTGCCGTCAATGATTTCATGGCTAGCGGCGGTGATAACTATACCGTCCTGAAAGGAAAAGAGCGTGTGTTTGGACATGCTGACCTGGAAGCATTCGTTAACTATGTGAAAGAAACCTTTAAAGGCGGGAAGATCACGGCAGAAATCGAAGGCAGAATTACGAATATCAATAATTAATGGCTCTTTTCGTAAAGATTATTGTTTTTAAAAACTAAACGATTTAAGGTTGAT
>NZ_JBHVQU010000029.1:0-37603 GCF_042886655.1 Peribacillus sp. NPDC058002
CATTATACGCGTTCTACTTTGCCCGATTTAAGAGCTCTTGCAGAAACGTATACACGTTTAGGTTTACCGTCAACTAAAATACGTACTTTTTGAAGGTTAGCGCCCCATGTACGCTTGCTAGCGTTCATTGCGTGAGAGCGGCTGTTACCAGAACGAGTTCTTCTTCCAGTGATTACACATTTACGTGCCATGTTAAATTCCCTCCTAACTACAACAAGCTTAAGTTTTTCGCAGTCGTCTTAAGTCTTTGTAAAATACTTTAATAATTTATCATACCTACCGTTAGAATGCAATACTTCAGTTAATTACTTTCAAGAAAAAAACCTTGACATACATCCTTCAAAATTGAATTATATATACTACCGTATGACATTTACTTTTAAAACCATAGACATTATAGTAAAATGTCTTTAGTTGATTTGATTTTTTGGGAGGGAAAAGAAAATGTCTATCGAATTACAAACGAAGTATGGACAAATTGACATCTCTAATGATGTTATCGCTACTGTAGCAGGCGGAGCAGCCGTGGATTGCTACGGAATTATAGGAATGGCTTCCAAAAAACAATTTAAAGACGGCATTGCCGAAATTTTAAGAAAAGAAAACTTTACTAAGGGTGTAATAGTCCGTCAAGAAGAGGAAGAGGTTCATATCGATATGTATATTATCGTAAGTTATGGAACGAAAATCTCGGAAGTTGCACATAATGTGCAATCAAAGGTAAAGTATACTCTGGACAAAACTGTAGGATTAGCTGTTGATTCGGTCAACATTTTTGTACAGGGAGTTCGTGTAACGAACCCTTAAATATTAGGAGGAAAGTTTTGTGTCAATTACAAGTTTAAACGGAAAGCGCTTTGCAGAAATGATCATTCAAGGTGCCAACCATTTAGCGGCTAATGCCCAAATGGTTGATGCGTTGAATGTTTTCCCTGTTCCAGATGGAGATACAGGAACGAATATGAATTTATCGATGACTTCGGGAGCGAAGGAAGTGCAAAATAACGTCCAGGAACACATCGGGAAAGTGGGTACGTCCCTTTCAAGAGGTCTGCTAATGGGCGCACGTGGCAATTCAGGAGTAATTCTATCGCAACTGTTCCGCGGTTTTGCTAAAGCGATTGAAAATAAATCGGAAATCAATAGTGAAGAGTTTGCCCAAGCTTTTGAAGCAGGGGTACAGACAGCTTATAAAGCAGTAATGAAACCAGTTGAAGGAACCATCTTAACGGTTGCAAAAGATGCGGCCAAGCAAGCGGTTTCATCAGCAGCAATGCACCAAGACCTTATTCAAGTAATGGAAGAAATCGTTACGGAGGCCAATGCATCATTAAAACGCACACCTGATCTTCTTCCAGTCTTAAAAGAAGTCGGAGTCGTTGATAGCGGTGGGCAAGGGTTGGTGTTCGTTTATGAAGGCTTCCTTGCTGAGCTGAAAGGTGAAGCCCTACCAGTCCGATCTTCAAATGGCCCAAGCATGGACGACATGATCAGTGCCGAACATCACATGAATGTACAAGGGCATATGAATACGGAAGATATCGTGTATGGCTACTGTACGGAATTCATGGTCAGATTGGAAAGTGAAAAACTTGCCAATAAACCATTTGATGAAGAAAAATTCAGAAATGATTTAAGTGAATACGGAGATTCTTTATTGGTCATCTCAGATGATGAAGTCGTCAAAGTACATATTCACTCTGAACAGCCTGGCACGTGCCTGAATTATGGACAGCAATTTGGCAGTTTAATTAAAATGAAAATCGATAATATGCGTGAACAGCATACTGCGATTGTCGGTGAGACGAATACACCGCTTCAAACTAAACCGTCCACCAAAGAGAAGTACGCTATTGTGTCAGTGGCGATGGGTGCTGGCATCAGCGAATTATTCAAAAGCATCGGAGCTAAGTCCATCATCGAAGGCGGACAAACGATGAATCCTAGCACGGAAGATATCGTTAAGGCTGTCGAAGAGGCATATGCAGATCATGTCATCATCTTGCCTAATAATAAAAATATCATCATGGCGGCCAATCAGGCTGCAGATGTGCTTGGGGATCATGTGACTGTCATTCCAACGAAAACAGTGCCGCAGGGAATGGCTGCATTGTTGGCGTTCAACCCTTCACTTGATGCTGAAGCGAATAAAGAAGCGATGATCGAAGCCTTTTCGCATGTGAAAACGGGACAGATCACTTATGCTGTCCGGGATACAAACATTGACGGTCTAGCAATCGAGACCGGGGACTTCATGGGAATTGCTGAAGGCACCATCAAAGTGAAGGATAAAGACATGACTCAGGCGGCAAAAGATCTTCTAACAGATATGATTGACGAAGATTCGGAAATCCTTACCATTTTATATGGAGAAGATGCCACTGCTGAAGATGTCGAAAGTCTTGTTGCGTTTTGTAATGAGAATTTTGAAGACGTTGAAGTTGAAGTCCATAATGGGAAACAACCTTTATATTCTTTTATTTTTTCAATTGAATAAGTAGAGGATCAGGAAGATATGGGAAACTTATTCGTCATGATTTTGGTAGGATCCTGAAAAAAATAAAAGGCAATAAACTGCATATGTCATTAGGCTATGCAGTTTTATTTTTTTGAAAAGAAGGATTACGGACAGCGTGATTGTAATTACAATATACCAGGCTTTATTATTAAACTACTCCCAGTGTGAAGAAGGAGGAGCAAATCATGAAATTTAGAAGTGTATTCGATATAATTGGTCCTGTTATGATCGGCCCCTCTAGTTCCCATACAGCAGGAGCTGCAAGGATCGGTAGGGTTGCCAGGAGTTTATTCGACCGGGAACCGAAATGGGCCCATATTTCTTTTTACGGATCATTTGCCAAAACCTATAAAGGCCATGGAACGGATGTAGCCATTGTAGGAGGCTTACTTGATTTTGATACATTTGATGAGAGAATCAAGGAATCGCTGGAACTAGCCCGGAAAAAGAAAATGAAAATTACTTTTCGGGAAGAAGAAGCAGTACCGGAACATCCCAATACAGCAAAAATAACCGTTGGTGATGATGATGGTGAACTGGAACTTGTCGGAATATCGATTGGCGGAGGAAAGATCGAAATCGTCGAACTGAATGGATTTAAATTGAGGCTCTCCGGTCACAATCCTGCCATACTCGTCGTTCATGATGATCGATATGGTGCCATTGCCAATGTTTCAAACATATTAGCCAAGCATCAAATCAATATTGGCCAGATGGAAGTCTCCCGAAAAGAGAAAGGGAAGATGGCCTTGATGACGATTGAAGTGGACCATAACCTGGAGGATCAAGTCATCGCTGAAATTACGGCACTCCCCAACATCACTCAAGTAGCAAGGATTGTGGATTGACAGGGCAATCGTTTCCACTTAGGAAGGAGAATGAATCATGTTTCGAAATGTAGCGGAATTAGTAGAATTAGCTGAATCAAAGCAGAAAAGAATTTCAACGCTGATGATAGAGCAGGAAATGGAAGTAACGGGGAAAAGCCGTGAAGAAATCATCCGCCAGATGGGAGTCAACCTGGATGTAATGGAACAGGCAGTTGAAAAAGGACTTCAAGGTGTACGGTCCGTTTCCGGCCTGACGGGTGGGGATGCAGTTCTACTTCAGAATTACATTAAATCCGGAAACTCCTTATCCGGTGAGCTGCTGTTGGATGCGGTAAGCAAAGCCGTGGCAACAAACGAAGTGAACGCAGCCATGGGAACGATTTGTGCGACACCGACTGCCGGATCTGCTGGTGTTGTGCCTGGAACGCTTTTTGCTTTGCAAAATAAATTAAAACCGTCTCGGGAACAAAAAATCGAGTTCCTTTTTACAGCAGGGGCTTTTGGTTTTGTTGTAGCGAATAATGCTTCGATCTCTGGAGCCGCAGGGGGCTGTCAGGCGGAGGTCGGTTCTGCCTCGGGCATGGCAGCGGCAGCTATCGTTGAAATGGCAGGAGGGACACCAGCACAAAGTGCAGAGGCGATGGCAATCACATTGAAGAACATGCTTGGTCTTGTATGTGACCCTGTTGCTGGGCTTGTGGAAGTGCCTTGTGTGAAGCGGAATGCCATGGGTGCAGCCAATGCAATGGTTGCCGCAGATATGGCGTTAGCGGGGATCACAAGCCGGATACCGTGTGATGAAGTAATTGATGCGATGTATAAAATCGGGCAAACGATGCCATCGGCACTTAGGGAAACTGCACAAGGAGGTTTAGCGGCTACACCGACTGGGCGGGAGTTGGAAGCGAAAATCTTTGGCTTGCCGCTGAATAAGAAGTGAAAGCAACTTTACAGGAACCCATAACAGCAGTAAAAGGAATTGGGGCCGAAACGGCGGCAGCGTTGGGGGAAATGGGGATCCATTCCGTCGCGGATCTCCTTGAGCATCTCCCATTTCGCTATGAAGATTACCGGTTGAGGGATTTGGAAACGGTCGAGCACGATGAGCGGGTTACCGTGGAGGGCAAGGTTCATACGGTGCCCACTTTAGGATACTTCGGAAAGAAAAAATCCAGGCTTACGATTAAAGTATTGACTGGGAGATATTTAATAAATGTCATTTTTTTTAACCAGCCATACCTGAAGCCCAAGCTTGCTATAGGTGAAACCGTAACGGTTACAGGGAAGTGGGATCGTCATCGCCAAACCATTACAGGGTCGGAATGCCACGTTGGTGATCGCAGCAGGGAGAAAGAATTCGAACCGGTGTACTCAGTGAAAGGCAGCATTACTGTCAAGGGTCTCCGACGCTTTATCTCCAATGCATTTTCTGAATATGGGGCAATGATAGAAGAGAATCTCCCCCCGCAATTACTGGCGGCATACAAACTGATGCCTCGTAACGATGCTCTTCGTACCATGCATTTCCCTCTATCGGCCAATGAGGTGAAAAAGGCTCGACGCCGATTTGTGTATGAAGAGTTTTTATTGTTTCAACTTAAAATGCAGGCAATTCGTAAAGTGCAGAGGGAGCAGTCAAAAGGGATAGGGCAGGAGTTTGATATGAAGCAGCTGGAAGCCTTCATTGGAACTCTCCCTTTTCCTTTGACGAACGCTCAAAATAGGGTCGTCGAGGAAATAATGAACGACATGAAATCTCCTTACCGGATGAATCGTCTACTTCAAGGGGATGTCGGGTCTGGAAAAACGGTGGTTGCCGCCATATGCCTAAAGGCGACGATTACAGCAGGTTTCCAAGGTGCACTTATGGTCCCGACGGAAATCTTGGCTGAGCAGCATGCACAATCCCTGAAGGCAATGTTGGAACCGAGTGGAGTAAAGGTTGCATTGTTGACAAGTTCGGTAAAAGGCAAAAAACGCAAGGAACTATTGCAAATGCTGGAATCCGGGGAGCTAGATCTTTTGATAGGAACTCATGCATTGATACAGGATGAAGTGAATTTTCAAAACCTAGGTCTTGTCATAACGGATGAACAGCATCGTTTCGGAGTGGAACAGCGCCGCATCCTCCGTGAAAAAGGTACGAATCCAGATGTCCTTTTCATGACGGCTACACCAATTCCGCGAACGCTTGCAATTACAGTGTTTGGGGAAATGGACGTCTCCACGATCGATGAGATGCCTGCCGGGCGAAAAGCGATAGAAACCTATTGGGCGAAACACCAGATGCTTGATCGGATCTTAGCCTTTGTCGAAAAGGAACTAAAGAAAGGGAGACAGGCATACGTCATCTGTCCATTGATTGAAGAGTCGGAGAAACTCGATTCATTACAGAATGTTCTCGATGTTCATGCAATGCTGACACAATACTTTGCGAACAGGTACAAAGTAGGTCTTATGCATGGAAGGCTGCCCGCGGAAGAAAAAGACGAAGTGATGCAGCAGTTTAGTGCCAATGAAGCACAAATCCTTGTTTCCACGACGGTTGTCGAGGTTGGGGTGAATGTTCCAAATGCAACGGTAATGGTCATTTATGATGCGGAGCGCTTTGGGCTTTCACAGTTGCATCAGTTACGCGGAAGGGTCGGACGGGGGAGTGATCAGTCCTTTTGCATACTGCTGGCTGATCCGAAAACGGAAGTCGGGAAAGAACGGATGAAAATCATGACCGAGACAAACGATGGATTTGCCCTTTCCGAAAAAGATTTGGAACTTCGTGGCCCCGGGGACTTCTTCGGTAAAAAACAGAGCGGCCTTCCCGAGTTCAAGGTAGCAGACATGGTCCATGATTACAGGACCCTGGAAGTGGCAAGGATGGATGCAGCAAAATTGATTGCCTCCCAAAGCTTTTGGCATTCCCCGGAGTATGCTCCGCTTCGGAACTATCTAGAGGGGACGGGTGTATTCACGGGCGAAAAGCTGGACTGAACTGAATGAAAAACCAATAGCAGATTGTGAGATTTCACGCAATATCTTGCAATCTGTTTTTAAAATATATATACTACTATTAGTACCTAGTCATAATACTACGGATGGTGACCTTCAAATGCGAAGAAATAAGAAGGAACGCCAGCAGTTATTAATCGAAACGATTAAACAGAATCCTTTTGTAACGGATGAGGAGCTGGCTGAAAAATATTCGGTGAGCGTCCAGACCATTAGGCTTGACCGTCTTGAATTATCGATACCGGAACTGCGTGAGCGTATTAAAAGCGTGGCCGAGAAAAAATTCAGTGACGAGATCAGGGCATTGCCTTTGGATGAAATCATCGGGGAAGTAATTGACCTTAATTTAGATGATAATGCAATTTCGATTTTGGATATAAATAAAGAGCATGTCTTTAAGCGGAATGGAATTGCAAGGGGGCATCACCTTTTTGCCCAAGCGAATTCATTGGCTGTAGCAGTCATAAATGATGAACTGGCATTGACTGCAAAAGCATCCATTTTATTTACTCGTTCTGTAAAGGAAAATGAAAGAGTGGTAGCTAAAGCGAGGGTTAAAAGCGTGGATCACACCAACGATCGTTCCGTGGTGGAAGTCAGAAGCTACGTGGGTAATGAACTGGTTTTTAAAGGCGAGTTCGAAATGTATCGCTCTTAACTTTCTAGTAAAGGATGAAAGAAAATGAAGATTACGATAGATGCCATGGGTGGCGATAATGCTCCCGAGGCGCAGGTTTTGGGGGCGATGAAAGCTGTCGAGAATTTTTCCGATGTGGAAATCACCTTGATAGGCAATCAAGCTGAAATAAACCAATACTTAGCGAAACATGACCGTATAAGGGTTATACATACTGATGAAAAAATATTGAGTACCGACGAACCGGTTCGTGCGGTCCGGCGCAAGAAAAGCGCCTCGATGGTGTTGGCTGCACAGCACGTGGCTGACGGAGAAGCAGATGCATGCATTTCCTCAGGCAATACCGGGGCGCTAATGGCTGCGGGCTTGTTTGTGGTCGGAAGGATAGAAGGAATTGAACGTCCGGCATTGGCTCCCACCCTTCCGACAATCGATGGTAAAGGTTTTGTGCTACTGGATGTAGGTGCGAACTCCGATGCGAAACCGGAGCATCTCCTTCAATTCGCCATAATGGGGTCTGTTTATGCCCAAAAAGTGCGGGGAATCGAAAAGCCCCGTGTCGGATTACTTAATATTGGCACAGAAGAAAAAAAGGGGAATGATCTGACAAAGCATGCCTTTACATTACTGCAGCAATCATCGGAGATATCCTTTATAGGTAACGTAGAGGCAAGGGACCTCCTGAACGGGCCGGCAGATGTTGTCGTTACGGACGGCTTCACGGGAAATATGGTATTAAAGACGCTTGAAGGTACTGCTATGGGCGTATTCAAAATGGTGAAAACGGCCTTGATGAGCAATCTCAAGAGTAAGTTGGCTGCAGCAATGGTAAAACCTGAACTAAAAGGCATTAAAAATAAAATGGATTATTCGGAGTATGGCGGTGCGGGCCTATTCGGTTTGAAGGCCCCTGTCATTAAGGCTCATGGTTCTTCAGATGCGAATGCGGTCTATAATGCAATACGCCAGACTCGCAATATGGTTGGAAATGACGTCATATCGACAATTGCGGAGACGATAGAAAAACAATAATAAATCATAGAGGCAGGGGAGTAACAGATGGGTAAAATTGCTTTTGTCTTTCCAGGACAAGGTTCACAATCAATAGGAATGGGGCATGGCTTATTTCAGGAAAACGAGCGTGCTCAGAAAATTTTTCGAACAGCTGATGAAAAACTTGATTTTCCACTTTCCGAATTGATCTTTAATGGCACACAACAAGAATTAACGGTGACTTATAATGCACAGCCTGCTTTATTGACCACGAGTTATGCTTTCGTCAAGGAGTTGGAAGAAGCGGGAATCAAACCCGATTATACAGCCGGGCACAGTTTAGGTGAATATTCGGCATTAGTGGCATCTGGTGCAATTTCTTTTGAGGATGCTGTATATACAGTGCGTAAGCGTGGTGAATTCATGGAAGCTGCGGTACCGAATGGTCAAGGCTCAATGGCTGCGATTTTGGGAATGGACCGGGAAGCCCTATCTGAAGTCACTTCTGAAATTACGGCCACAGGGGAATCCGTTCAATTGGCCAATATTAACTGTCCAGGGCAAATCGTCATTTCAGGGACCTCGGAAGGGGTTAAACTTGCGAGTGCAAAAGCCAAGGAAAATGGCGCTAAACGGGCTCTTCCTCTTGAGGTTAGCGGACCGTTCCATTCGGAATTGATGAAACCGGCAGCAGAAAAATTACAGGGTGTCCTCGATGAAGTAAGCATCAAACAGGCAGAAATTCCTGTTATTTCAAACGTAACGGCTAAGCCCATTACAGCGCCTGCCGAAATAAAAGAAAAATTAATCGAACAACTGTATTCACCGGTCCTTTGGGAGGACAGTGTGAAAAATCTACTTGAATTGGGCGTGGATACGTTCATCGAGGTGGGCCCTGGGAAAGTATTGGGCGGATTGATAAAGAAAATTGATCGCTCCGTTCAAATTCATTCGGTATCCGATTTAGATACTCTAACTAAAACAATTGAAACATTGAAGGGGGTACAATCATGATCCTCGAAGGAAAAAAGGCACTTGTAACGGGAGCCTCACGAGGTATAGGCAAGGAAGTTGCATTGGAACTTGCCCGTCAGGGAGCAGATGTTGCCATCAACTATTCTGGCAGTGAAGCTAAAGCGAATGAAGTGGTTGAAGAAATCAAGGCATTGGGGCGTAATGCATTCACCATACAATGCGATGTTGCAAATAGTGAATCGGTGACAAGTATGATCAAAGAGGTCATCGAACAGTTTGGCAGAGTGGATATCCTGGTCAATAATGCTGGCATCACACGTGATAACCTATTGATGCGTATGAAAGAAGATGAATGGGATTCAGTGATCAATACGAATCTTAAAGGCGTGTTCCTATGCACCAAAGCGGTTACAAGGCAAATGATGAAACAGCGTAGCGGCAGGATCATCAATATGGCATCGATCGTCGGCGTTAGCGGAAATGCTGGGCAGGCTAATTATGTAGCGGCTAAAGCTGGTGTGATCGGTCTGACTAAAACCACGGCAAAGGAACTTGCTTCAAGAGGCATTACGGTCAATGCTATTGCCCCAGGTTTCATCTCAACGGATATGACGGGTGAATTGCCTGAGGACGTCCAAAAAGCCATGCTGGACCAAATTCCGCTTGCGCGGTTCGGTGACCCTAAAGATATTGCTGCAGTGGCGTCTTTCCTCGCTTCTGATGCCAGCAAATATATGACTGGGCAAACTCTTCATGTAGATGGCGGCATGGTCATGTAAGTTTTCTTTGATTTTTTTCGAAATTAATTTATAATGTTTTGAGGGGAGGTGAACACATTGGCAGATGTATTAGAAAGAGTAACTAAAATCGTTGTAGATCGTTTGAACGTAGAAGAATCAGAGGTAAAACTTGAAGCTTCTTTCAAAGAAGATCTTGGTGCCGATTCCCTTGATGTAGTTGAACTAGTCATGGAATTCGAAGACGAGTTTGATATGGAAATTTCGGACGATGACGCTGAAAAAATCGCCACAGTAGGTGATGCTGTGAATTACATACAAAGTACTATGTAATGAATTGTCATTTGACTAAAAGCTCCGTTTTTTAACGGGGCTTTCTCTTATTGCTTAAAGAAGTTTGTTGCATCGGCAGATAAGGAAATGAGCATGTACACGGTAAGTTCCGCTGCATGGCAGTGGCCTTTTGCCATTAGTTTTCTTTAAGGGGATAATAATGTATGATGGTACATAGGAAAGCTTGACAGGAGTTCCTGCCAGGTTTCTTTTTATATATATTGGAAAAATATGCTTTTTGAACCGTTGTGGAGGGTTTTGTGTGATGCGTAGGAACGGAAACAATCGTAAACCATCAATCAAGGATAATAATTTTAAACAGTTGCAAGAAAATCTGGGTTTTCATTTTAAAGATGAAAATCTATTAAAACAAGCTTTTACGCATTCATCTTATGTGAATGAGCATCGCCGTAAGCCTTATGAAGATAATGAAAGGCTTGAATTCTTAGGGGACGCTGTACTTGAATTGACCATCTCTAAATACTTATATCAAAAATATCCGATGATGAGCGAAGGTGAACTTACCAAACTAAGGGCAGCCATTGTTTGTGAGCCTTCACTAGTTGCTTTTGCCAACAGCCTTTCTTACGGGGAATATGTATTACTCGGAAAAGGTGAAGAAATGACAGGTGGAAGAGAACGTCCTGCCATGCTTGCGGATGTATTCGAAGCCTACATTGGTGCTTTGTACCTTGATCAAGGATTAGAGCCGGTTGTACAGTTTTTGACGAATGTCGTGTTTCCGAAGATAGACGAGGGTGCTTTTTCTCATGTGATGGATTATAAGAGCCAGCTTCAGGAGCTGATCCAGCGGGATGCCATCGGTGTCCTGCAATATAAAATCTTGCAGGAAAAAGGACCGGCTCATAATCGGGAGTTTGTTTCGACCGTCTCCCTAAATGGGGAAGAGCTGGGCACTGGAATAGGAAAGTCCAAAAAAGAAGCGGAGCAGCATGCTGCCGAGCATGCATTGATCGTTTTAAAAGATAAAAAATCAACAAGATAGTTGAACAGTAGAGGGGGAAAGGTCATGTTCCTCAAACGTTTGGACGTTGTAGGATTTAAATCTTTCGCAGAGAAAATTTCGATTGATTTTGTACCTGGTGTCACGGCAGTGGTTGGACCAAACGGAAGCGGTAAAAGTAATGTGACCGATGCAGTCCGTTGGGTACTTGGAGAGCAGTCTGCGAAATCACTGCGTGGAGCAAAAATGGAAGATATCATCTTTTCGGGAAGTGACACGAGGAAAGCGTTGAATTTTGCGGAAGTATCATTGACCCTTGATAACGAGACCAATTCCCTACCGATCGACTTTCATGAAGTCAGTGTGACAAGACGTGTATATCGATCGGGAGAAAGTGAATTTTTCATTAATAATCAAGGTTGCCGTCTGAAAGACATCATAGACCTTTTCATGGATTCTGGTCTTGGGCGAGAAGCCTTTTCCATCATCAGCCAAGGGAAAGTGGAAGAAATCCTAAGCAGTAAGGCTGAAGAAAGACGAGTGATCTTTGAAGAGGCAGCCGGTGTCCTTAAGTATAAAACTAGAAAACGAAAAGCGGAATCGAAGCTGACGGAAACACAGGATAACTTAAACCGTGTCCATGATATCCTCCATGAATTGGAGGGACAGGTGGAGCCGTTAAAAATTCAGTCTTCCCTCGCCAAGGAATTTTTGGCGAAGAAAGAAGAGCTTGAGCAAATAGAAGTGGCTTTAACCGTTTTTGAAATAGAAGAGCTTTATGAGAAATGGAAACAACTTTCTCAAGAACTTGAAAAACATAATGAAATGGAACAGCAAATGGCAGGACAGCTTCATGACAGGGAAGTGCATCTCAAAAAACTAAGGGATAGTCTTGCTGCGCTTGAGACATCGATCAATGGACTTCAGGAAATTCTCCTGAATGCCAGCGAAGAACTTGAAAAGCTTGAAGGCCGTAAAGAGGTTTTGAAAGAACGGAAAAAAAATGCTGCCCAAAACAAGTCACAGCTAGAAAAAGCGATTGTGGAAGGTGAGGCTGCCGTCGAGCGGTTGTCTTTGCAAAAGGAAAGAGAAACGGAAATCCTGAATGCACTGAACATGGAAGTGAAAGGGATTTCTGAAACCTTACATGAAAAACAAAAAAGCCTAGGCCTATTCAATAGTGATATTGAAGCGATGATCGAAGCGAAAAAGAGTGACTATATCGAGTGGTTGAACAAGCAGGCATCGGCTAAAAACGAAAAACAATACCTGCTCCAGCAATTAACGCAGCAGGAACATAAAAATGCTAAACTGGATATGGAAAATGAAAAGTTCTTAACCGAAAGAATGGAAATTGCTGCTAAAAAAACGGAATATTCACAGCTGATGGAAAATATGACCAAGCAGCTTGAAGAGCATGTCACTTATTTCCGAAATCAGCAGAATAAATTGAATGCTGCAAAAGATACGTATCAAAAACAAGAAACCACCCTTTATAAGGCCTATCAATTCCTTCAACAGGCAAAATCTCGTAAGGAACTTCTTGAAGAAATGGAAGATGATTATGCAGGCTTTTTTCAAGGGGTAAAAGAGGTTTTGAAAGCGAAAGAAACCCTTCGAGGCATTGAAGGGGCAGTTGCGGAATTGATAAAGGTTCCAAAGGAATATGAAACGGCTATCGAAACGGCTTTGGGCGGAGCGATGCAGCATGTTGTCGTGGAACGCGAAGAGCATGCACGGGAAGCCATTTCCTTCTTGAAGAAAAATAGGTATGGGCGTGCGACGTTCTTGCCATTATCAGTCATAAAGGCAAGAGAGATATCAGCTAACCAACTATCGATGCTGAAGAGTCATCCAGCTTTTGTGGGGACGGGTTCCTCATTGATCCAATATGATGATAGGCATGCAGCGATTGCTGAAAACCTATTAGGAACCGTGATGATCACCACCGATTTAAAAGGTGCAAATGACCTGGCCAAAATGATGCAGCACCGTTTCCGCTTCGTAACACTTGAAGGAGATATCGTCAATCCAGGTGGTTCAATGACTGGTGGAGCCTTAAAGCAAAAAACGACCTCCCTGCTTTCAAGGAAAACGGAATTGGAAGAGCTCCATCAAAAACTTGCTGCAATGGAAGCTAAAACAAATCAGCTAGAAAAGCAAGTCAAACAGCTCAAAGTGGATCTGGGTGTTCAAGAGCAAACGCTTGAACAAACCAGAAAAACAGGAGAGAGACTTCGATTACAAGAACAAACCCTTAAGGGCGAACTCCGTGAAGTGGAGCTGCAGGAAAGAAATGTGAATGAACGGCTGCATCTTTATGATTTGGATAAAAATTCATATTTGGAAGAACAACAGCAAAAAACTGCAAGACTTGAAGAGCTGGAAGAACTTTTGGAATCGTGTAAAACTGAGATTGAAGGGCTGGACCGGTTGATTTCAGAAATGACCGAACAAAAGCAATCTCAACAATCCTCAAAAGAGAGCCTTGCTGAAGAAACGAATGAACTGAGGGTAATGCTTGCCTCTAAGCGCGGCCAGCTGCAAAACCAAAAAGAGAAGATGGAACGCATTGAATCGGATCTTTCAAAGGAATCAAGCAGGCTTGCCGAAAACAAAGATGATTTAGGGCTCCTGACCAATGAAATGACAGACAGTTCAAGCGGGGAAGAGTCCCTGGAAGATATGGCTCAGCAGAAATTGCTCGATAAAAATGGGGCAATTGAAGAAATCGCCATGAAAAAACAGGAAAAAGACGAGCTTCTAACGCAAGTTGAAACTCTTGAATTGTCCTTGAAAGAGGAAAATAGGCTTTATAGAGGCATTGTCGAAGTGATAAAGGATGAAGAAGTGAAATTAACTCGTCTGGATGTCGAACTGGAAAATCGCCTTGCCCACTTGAGAGAAGAATATACCCTTTCCTTTGAGGGGGCTAAAGAACAGTATCCATTGATGATGCCTGCAGAAGAAGCTCAAAAAAGTGTCAAGCTGATCAAGCTTGCAATCGAGGAACTGGGGACGGTGAATCTAGGTGCAATTGATGAATACGCACGAGTAGCTGAACGCTATGAATTCCTTCTTAGTCAAAAGGAAGACCTTCAACAGGCGAAAGATACATTATTCCAAGTCATCGATGAAATGGATGATGAAATGAAGCGGCGCTTTGCGGATACCTTCTATTCAATCCGTGAAGAGTTCGAACAAGTCTTCAAAGCCTTATTCGGCGGAGGCAGAGCGGAGCTGAAGCTGACAAATCCGGATGATTTACTAAATACAGGAGTAGATATCATTGCACAGCCTCCCGGAAAAAAACTGCAAAATTTGAGCCTCTTATCCGGGGGAGAACGAGCATTGACAGCCATAGCCCTTTTATTCTCCATTCTAAAAGTGCGTCCTGTGCCTTTCTGTATCCTTGATGAGGTCGAGGCAGCGCTTGATGAGGCGAATGTCGTCCGGTTCAGTCAATTTTTAAGGAAGTTCAGCAGGGAAACGCAGTTCATCGTGATCACTCACCGCAAAGGCACGATGGAAGAGGCGGATGTCCTATATGGCATTACGATGCAGGAGTCAGGTGTCTCCAAACTTGTTTCCGTCCGGATGGAAGAATCAGAAAACTTTATTGAAGTTTAAAATTCATGAATTAGAGGAAGTGGGACAATGAGTTTTTTCAAAAAGCTAAAAGAGAAATTTACGACCCAGGAAGAAAAAGAAAAATCAGTTGAAGCAGAAATATCCATAGGGGAAAAATTCAAACAAGGTTTGACAAAGACGAGGGATTCCTTTACGGGAAGGGTTAATGAACTTGTTGCCCGTTACCGGAAAGTGGATGAGGACTTTTTTGAAGAACTTGAAGAAATCCTGATACAGGCTGATGTAGGCTTTGATACTGTGATGGAACTGATTGATCAATTAAAAATGGAAGTCAAGCTTCGCAATATCTCTGATACGAGGGAAGTGCAGTCCGTTATTTCCGAAAAGCTTGTTGAAATCTACCAAGGTGATGGTGAAGCGACTTCAAGCCTGAATATACAAGAAGAAGGTTTGACGGTCATTTTGTTTGTAGGGGTTAATGGGGTAGGTAAAACGACAACCATTGGTAAACTTGCCCATAAATTCAAAACAGAAGGTAAATCTGTCGTATTGGCTGCCGGTGATACCTTCCGTGCCGGTGCGATTGAACAGCTTGAGGTTTGGGGAGAGCGTGTCGGTGTCAGTGTAATCAAACAGGGTGAAGGCTCTGACCCTGCAGCGGTCATGTTCGACGCCATTCAGGCCGCCAAGGCACGAAAAGCGGATATACTTATCTGCGACACGGCCGGCCGCTTACAGAATAAAGTGAATTTAATGAAGGAATTGGAAAAGGTGAAACGTGTAATCGAACGTGAAGTACCAGGTGCACCACATGAGGTGTTGCTTGCCCTTGATGCTACAACTGGGCAAAATGCCCTTATTCAGGCCAAGACATTCAAGGAAGCGACCAATGTTTCCGGTATTGTTTTAACAAAGCTTGATGGCACTGCAAAAGGTGGGATTGTTTTGGCAATTCGCAATGAATTGGCCATTCCCGTTAAATTTGTCGGGCTAGGTGAAAAAATGGATGATTTACAGGAATTCGATGCTGAGAAATATGTTTACGGCCTTTTTGCTGATATCATCGATAAAGAAGAGGTTTAGAAAAAATGCAAGCCGGAAGAGATAATTCTCTTCTGGTTTTTTGTTCACAGTGGTTATTTGGAGGAACAATTGCAGAAAGGTCCAAAAAAGAGGATGAAAAAAGAAAAAAATAATGCTTTGCAAACATGTGGTAAGGAGTTTAACTTGACATCAAATAAACAAGGCTTTACAATATAAACTTGTAAAGGGTTTTCACTTAACAGCAGGGAGGCTTGCTAAGATGCTTGAAAAGACAACGCGGATTAATTATTTGTATGACTTTTACCAATCGTTGTTAACAGAGAAGCAGCAGAGCTACATGTCCCTCTACTATCTGGATGATTACTCTCTTGGCGAGATTGCCGAAGAATACGAAGTCAGTAGGCAGGCAGTCTATGATAATATAAAAAGAACGGAAGCGATGCTTGAGGAATATGAAGCAAAGCTTTTGTTATTTCAAAAATTTCAAGAGCGTAACCAGTGGATTGCGAATATGAAGGGACTCATAGAAAAGGATTCCTTTTCAAAAGAGGAGCTGCTTGAAGCAATCACAACGCTTGAGAAGTTGGATTAGGAGGCGGCAATATGGCATTTGAAGGATTGGCCGACCGACTGCAGAGCACGATGCAAAAAATCCGCGGAAAAGGGAAGGTCAACGAAGCGGACGTAAAAGAAATGATGCGTGAAGTTCGATTGGCCCTGCTTGAAGCGGATGTTAACTTTAAAGTCGTGAAGGATTTTGTAAAACGTGTCAGTGAACGTTCGGTAGGTCAGGAAGTGCTGAAAAGCTTAACCCCCGGTCAACAGGTAATTAAAGTAGTTAAGGAAGAATTGACGGAGCTGATGGGCGGCGAACAAAGCAAGATTGCCGTTGCCTCGAAACCACCGACTGTCATTATGATGGTAGGGCTTCAGGGTGCTGGTAAAACGACGACCACCGGAAAGCTTGCCAATCTTCTTAGAAAAAAATACAACCGCAAGCCATTGCTCGTTGCGGCTGATATTTACCGTCCGGCGGCGATTAAGCAGCTTGAAACACTTGGCAAACAATTAAGCATGCCTGTTTTCTCCCTTGGGGACCAGGTCAGCCCTGTTGAAATTGCCAAACAGGCAATTGAAAAAGCAAAAGAAGAACATCATGATTATGTGTTGATTGATACCGCAGGCCGCCTACATGTTGATGAAAACTTGATGGGTGAACTGAAGGATATCAAAGAGTTGACAAAACCTGATGAAATCTTCCTGGTTGTCGATGCGATGACAGGTCAGGATGCGGTCAATGTAGCCCAAAGCTTCAATGAACAGCTAGGCCTGACAGGAGTCGTCTTAACGAAGCTTGATGGGGATACACGTGGCGGTGCGGCACTTTCCATTCGTTCAGTCACCGACACGCCGATTAAATTCGTCGGTATGGGGGAAAAGCTGGATGCACTTGAAGCTTTCCATCCAGAACGGATGGCGTCAAGGATTCTCGGCATGGGTGATGTATTGACCCTTATCGAAAAAGCACAGGCCAATGTAGATGAAGAAAAAGCGAAAGAATTAGAGAAAAAGATGCGTACAGCCACTTTTACCTTTGATGATTTCCTTGATCAGCTTGGTCAGGTGCGGAATATGGGACCGCTTGATGATATTCTGAAAATGATTCCCGGTGCGAATAAAATGAAAGGGATGGACAACCTTCAAATCGATGAGAAACAGATCGGTCATGTGGAAGCTATCATCCGTTCAATGACTACGCATGAGAAGGAACATCCGGAATCCATGAATGCATCCCGCAAGAAACGGATTGCCAAGGGAAGCGGCAGATCGATTCAAGAAGTGAACCGTCTACTGAAACAATTCGAAGAAATGAAAAAGATGATGAAACAGGTTACGAACATGCAAAAAGGAAAGAAAAAGGGATTCAAATTCCCGTTCATGTAAGGTTTATTTCAGGTCGAAACTGAAGTGAAATACGGGTCGAAACCATGTATTTCAACACTTTTTTTACCTGTTAAGAAAAAAACCTTTACAAACATGCAAGACATTTGATATTATACTATCTTGTGTGAAACTATTCGGAGGTGCTTATTTAAAATGGCAGTAAAAATTCGCTTAAAACGTATGGGAGCTAAAAAATCTCCTTTCTATCGTATTGTAGTTGCAGATTCCCGTTCACCACGTGACGGACGTTACATTGAAGTAGTAGGAACTTATAACCCGGTGACTCAACCAGCTAAAGTTGAAATCAACGAAGAGCTTGCTCTTAAATGGTTACAAGATGGAGCTAAACCATCTGATACAGTTCGTAACTTATTCTCTACACAAGGCATCATGGAAAAATTCCATGTTGCAAAAAACAGCAAGTAATCGACGGTAGTTGATGAAAGCACTCATTGAAACGATTGTTTCAGCACTTGTGGATTATCCGGAAGAGGTCATCGTGACCTCCAAGGAAGAATCCGAACGTATTGTTTATATCCTCTCCGTTCATAAAGAGGACATGGGCAAGGTGATCGGTAAACAAGGGCGTGTTGCTAAGGCGATTCGGACTGTGGTATATGCAGCAGGATCTTCACAGCAGAAGAAAATCTATTTGGAGATTTCCGAATAAGGAGGGTTAATACCCCTCCTTTTTTTGTACTTCAAGAAAGTGAAATTCCGACTTGGATCCTAATCGAATAGACCAGGACTTTAAACTTTACGCCTTTTTAAGACGCATCTTTTACTGATTTACGTTATACTTAAGAGAATGACCCCCATTTCAAAAAGATTACCCCATCATACATATTTTTTGAAGGAAATAAGAAATCATAGATAATAGGAGGTGCTGGAATGAAAATTCTCCAAAATGTAATCGTTAACCAAGTATTAACGGAATCCAGCAAGAATCAGCTCCTCGAGAAATACAAGTCAAAACGCCTTCAGCTTCAAAAAGAGAGTGAACAGCTTCGCTTTGAACTGAAAAAACTTGAAAAAACAAGAACTCTCCAACCTGCTAGTCTCCGTGCTCATTTTGAAAAAGAAATAAACCAGAGGCAAGAAAAAATTAAACTGCTTGAATTTCAAATGGAGCAGTTGGAGATCCTTCCCGCAGGAAGTGAATTGAAGGAACGGGAAGTTCAAAGTATCATTGATGTGGAAATTGGGGCAGATTGGGACGAAATTATGGCAACGAAGACCATTGTCATTAAAGATGGAATCGTCTCGGAAATTCGCTAGAGGTGAAAGAATGGAAAAATGGTTTAATGTAGGTAAAATTGTCAACACACATGGTCTTTTAGGAGAAGTCCGCGTTATTTCTTCAACAGACTTTCCAGAAAAACGGTACAAAGTGGGAAATACTCTGTATTTGTTTAGGGACACGGAGAAAAAACCTTTGCCGCTTGTCATCAGGTCGCATCGCACCCATAAAAACTTTAACCTATTGACGTTCGAGAATTATTATAACGTCGGGCAGGTCGAGGCTTTTAAAAACGGGGTCCTGAAAGTCAAGGAAGCACAGCTTGGCAAATTGGACGAAGGTGAGTTCTACTTCCATGAAATCATCGGCTGTTCGGTATTTACGGATGAAGGCATGGAAGTTGGGGAAATCATTGAGGTTCTTACTCCTGGTGCCAATGATGTTTGGGTCATTAAGAAAGCTGGCAGTAAGGACATCCTGATCCCGTATATTGAACAAATTGTAAAAGAAGTGGATATTTCCGCTAAAAAGGTCATCATTACACCGATGGAAGGACTTTTGGACTGATGAAAATTGATGTGCTTTCGCTTTTTCCAGAAATGTTCGAAGGGGTATTTGGTTCGTCAATTTTAAAAAAGGCCGCGGAAAAGCAGGCTGTCAGCTATAAGGTGACCAATTTTCGAGATTATGCAGATAATAAACATTCGACGGTAGACGATTATCCGTATGGCGGCGGTGCCGGAATGGTATTGAAGGCACAGCCAATCTTTGATGCTGTGGAAGCTCTGAAAGGGCAAGGTGAGCTAACCCCAAGGGTAGTCCTGCTTTGTCCCCAGGGAGAGCGTTACACGCAGAAAAAAGCCGAAGAGCTTGCCGAAGAGGAACATCTCATTTTCATTTGCGGGCATTATGAAGGATATGATGAGCGCATCCGGGAACATGTCGTCACTGATGAAATATCGATTGGAGACTTTGTGCTTACAGGCGGGGAATTGGGTGCGATGGTCATTATTGACAGCGTTGTGCGTTTGTTGCCTGGCGTTCTGGGAAATGTTGACTCCCCGATTCTTGATTCCTATTCTTCTGGTTTGTTAGAGCATCCCCATTATACTAGACCCGCAGATTTCCGGGGGATGAAGGTTCCCGATCCGTTAATATCCGGGAATCATAAAAAAATCGATGAATGGCGGATGAAGGAATCTCTGCGCAGAACTTGGATTCGACGTCCGGATTTGCTCGATAGTTATGAACTATCGGAAGTTGAAAAAAAATTATTATCCGAGATTAAAAAAGAAGACTGATGTCTATTGCATCGACGTTTAGAGTATGATAGGATATAACTTGTGACTTGGGCAAAATGCTCAGTCTTATAACGATGTTCCGCTGCAAACAATATGTATTTGCAAGAGCGTCCAGGAGGAGTTGAAATCGATGCAAAATCTTATTAACGAAATCACAAAAGAACAACTTCGCTCAGATCTTCCATCATTCAGACCTGGTGACACAGTACGTGTACACGTAAAGGTTATTGAAGGAACTCGCGAACGTATCCAGTTGTTTGAAGGCGTTGTAATCAAACGTCGTGGCGGCGGAGTTAGTGAAACTTTCACAGTACGTAAGATTTCTTACGGCGTTGGAGTAGAACGTGCTTTCCCTGTTCACACACCAAAAATTGCGAAACTAGAAGTTATCCGTCACGGTAAAGTACGTCGTGCGAAACTTTATTACCTACGCGAACTTCGTGGTAAAAAAGCACGTATTAAAGAAATTCGTCGTTAATCCTTCGAATATCTTCATGCGGGTTTACCATGATCCACATAAGGTGAATAACCAAACAGTATCATGCAAAAAAAGGGAGCTTGTTTATCAGGCTCCCTTTTTGCACTTTAAGAAACGATGAATACACTAACGGTGAAAACTATAGAGAATTCTGCTCGCTATAGCGTCCGCAACATGTTAAAATAATTGTTGATATGCTTCAAAAAGGGTGGGTAAGGATGGCGAAAAAGAAAAATGAATTGTGGGAATGGACGAAGGCGGTCATAATCGCAGTTATAGCGGCAACGCTGATTCGTTATTTCCTCCTAGCACCTATTGTTGTGGACGGTAATTCCATGATGCCGACATTAAAGGATACGGACCGCATGATCGTTAATAAAATCTCCTATTCGATCGGCGAACCGAAAAGATTCGACATTATCGTTTTCGAAGCTCCAGAAGGTAAAGATTACATAAAGCGGGTCATCGGATTGCCAGGGGAAAAAGTGGAATATAGAGATGATACTCTATACGTGAATGGAAAAGCTTATGATGAGCCATACTTGGATGAATATAAAGAACAATTGATTGATGGCGGGGATTTGACGGAATCTTTTACATTAAGTGATGTCATAGAACAAGGAACGGTACCTGAAGACACCCTTTTTGTCCTAGGGGATAATCGCCGTTTTAGTAAGGATAGCCGCCATATTGGCGTAGGTGTCGTTCCTTACGATAAAGTGTTAGGAAAAACTAAATTAGTTTATTGGCCGATTGAAGACTTTCGATTGGCGGAATAGTAGGAAGGTGGATTCCATTGACAATACAGTGGTTCCCTGGCCATATGGCCAAAGCAAGACGGGAAGTAACAGAGAAATTAAAACTGATCGACATCATCTTTGAACTTGTGGATGCCCGGATTCCGGCATCTTCACGAAATCCGATGATCGATGAAATCATTCAGCATAAACCGCGGGTTATCCTTTTGAATAAAGCGGATATGGCCGATCCGGTAAAAACCAATATGTGGCTTGAGCATTATAAATCGCAGGGGAAAACGGCGATTGCCATTAATTCGCAGGCAGGAAACGGTTTAAACCAGATTACGGCTGCTGCCAAAAAACTTTTAAAAGAGAAGTATGAGCGGATGGAATCTAGAGGAATAAAGCCGAGAGCGATCCGTGCCATGATAGTCGGCATTCCGAACGTTGGGAAATCGACACTAATCAATCGACTTGCCAAAAAGAACATTGCCAAAACAGGGAATACTCCTGGCGTCACGAAAGCGCAGCAATGGATAAAAGTTGGTAAGGAACTGGAATTGCTGGATACGCCGGGGATTCTCTGGCCGAAATTCGAGGATCAAGAAGTTGGTTTGAAGCTTGCATTGACAGGGGCGATCAAGGATACGATTTTAAACTTGCACGAAGTCTCTTTATACGGTCTTCGCTTTTTGGAAAAAGAATATCCGGACCGAATGAAATCCCGTTATAACCTGGATGTAATTCCGCAGGAAACGCTCGAATTGTTCGATGCGGTCGGAAAGTTCAGGGGCTGTTTGGCATCTGGGGGCTTCATCGATTATGATAAAACCGCGGAGTTGGTCGTACGTGAAATCCGTTCAGAAAAGATGGGCCCGCTTACGTTCGAGGTCCCATTGGATTATGAAGAGGTTGATATTCCCGATTAACTTGAAGTGATACGGAGCTGGAGCTGGATGTCGAAAAGGTATTTCTTTTTGATGTCTCTTTTCCGCTCCGTATTTTTGTCTGAACTGAAGAAAGGAAGCAAGACTGCCGATAATTAATATGATGGGTGATAAAAGATGATAACTGCAATGAGCATTAAGGAAATCTCCTCAAAATTAATGACAATAAGAGAACCCGAAGATCCTTTTTTACAAGAATGCCGGGAGGATGGAAGAAAGGGAGTAACCGACTTAGCAGGCAAATGGCAAAGAACCTATGAAAAAGAACAAAAGGTAAGGGATGCTTTCACGGAAATGACAGAGTTTGAACGGCAATTGCGAAAACAGGGGTTTTCCATTTTGGCTGGTATCGATGAAGTAGGAAGAGGACCGCTTGCAGGACCAGTTGTGACGAGTGCAGTCATCTTGCCTGAATCTTTTTATTTGCCAGGTCTTAATGATTCTAAAAAAATTCCAGAGTCAAAAAGGGAACGGTTTTATGAGATGATTTTTAAGGAAGCACTATCCATAGGTGTGGGTGTTGTACATAGCGAAGTTATTGATGAAATCAATATATATCAAGCCACGAAAAAGGCAATGGTGGCCGCAGTGAACGATTTGTCAGAACTTCCTGATCATTTGTTGATCGATGCGATGGAACTGGATGTGCCGATTCCGCAGCTTTCACTCATAAAGGGGGACGCACGAAGCGTTAGCATCTCTGCGGCCTCCATAATAGCGAAAGTGACCCGTGATGGGATGATGAAGGAATATGGTGAAAAATATCCGGAATATTGGTTCGAAAAGCACATGGGATACGGGACGAGCCAACATTTAGAAGCACTCCGCACGCACGGGCTTACACCTTGGCATAGAAGAAGTTTTGCACCAGTTAAGGAAATCGCTGCAAGAACGAAGAGCTAAGGGGGGATGAGGGTGCAATCCATAACAAGCGGGCAACCCGTTTCTTCACCCATTGAAGTAAAAGGATCTGTGAGTTTGAAAAATGGACAAATCCTTATCGGGAAGGTGAATAAGGTTTTTCCTGACCAAACGGCCGAAGTACAGATTGGCCATCAAAAAATGATTGCCAATCTCGAAATCCCGCTACGGGCAGGAGAAAGGTACTGGTTTCAAGTGAAGCACCTAATAGAGGGGAGGATCGTGTTAAAAGCTTTAGATTCCCCCGATATGAGTGTTTCCGGCTTAAAGGGAAAGGCTGCACAATTGATCGCTCATCTTGGCATGACGCCTGAACCGGCCGCTTCGAAGCTTGCCGAATACCTCTTGGCAAATAGACTTCCGATAACAAAGGAAACCTTTCAGTCCGCTTTACAATGGTTAAAAGCTGCTGATACTGCAGAAGCTGGTCTGCCTGTAATAAAATCGATGTACATTCAGCAACTGCCATTTGTAAAAGATGTATTTGATGCATTATTTACGCAGTCCAAAGGTGAACCTTTCCACAAACTACTCAGTGCCTTCAAGCAACAGCTGCAAGATCTCGGAGCAGTAACGAGGACTGCCGTCAAGCTTAGGGATGTATTGGACTCTTTACATGTTGTTAAACAGAACCAGCTTCAACAAAATGGTTTGCAAAACCTAGTGACCACTTGGCTGAATCCCGATTCAACGCCAGAAATGAAATCTGGTGCATTTTCCCTGCTTCAAAAGACGGGTTTAATTCCAAAGGGAATTACAGAAGCTGTCTTTCTGGAAAACTTAATGGATGGAGCTGAGGCAAGGTCCGGTATGGCCAAGAATTCAGTGATTGATAAATTACACCAAGGATTACAGTTGCTTTCCGGGACAAAAAGCGGTGCATTTGTAAAAGTTGAAGAGGCCGAAACGACCATTGATCGCATATTTACCGGTCATGATCATAAGGGGGCAAACCTGCCAGCCGATCTTCACTCGATCCAGAGAAAAAACATTTCTGCAGAAAAACTTTCCCCTCTTGTCTTTCATTTACTACAGAGTGCTTTTACCGAAGCAACAGCTAAAAAGGCAATTGGCGGAAAAATAGAAGTGAATGACCTTATAGGCTACTTGAATACGGATACAGAGCAAATAGAGGAGTCGAAGGGTAAGGTGGCTGAATTACTGTTTCAGTCGCTTAATAAGCTTTCTGAGGCCAAATACGTTAGGGATAATGAGAGGCTTGTCCTTTCACATGTACTGGAAGCTGAGTTTCAAACAATCGATTTCACCAGCGGGCCTTCCGTTGCAAACCAACTAAAAGAAATGACCAAGGTCCTTGGCTTTCAGCTGGAACATGCACTCCTTAATCTTTCTGGAGATGATACGAAGGAGATCCCGAATGATTTAGAGACACTTAAACCGCTGCTGCTTAAATTGCTGAATGAGCAAATTCCGGCATCTATCAAGGAGATGGCAGAACAAATCCTGAATCGGATTACTGCGCAACAGATCCTTTCACAGGAAAATGGGCCGATCCAGAATTTGCTCCTGACACTTCCACTCAATTTGGGATCGATTCAAACTGACCTAACTTTACAATGGAGCGGAAGGAAAACAAAAGATGGCAAAATAGACCCGGATTACTGCAGAGTCCTATTTTATTTAGAATTGGAACGTCTTAAAGAAACGGTCATCGACATGCAGGTTCAAAACCGTATCATAAAAGTGACGGTCATCAATGGGCATGGTGCGGCCCTTGAAGAGGAAGCCGATCAATATCTTGACATCCTAAGAGAGAATCTCGGAAAAATGGATTACAGATTATCAGGGGTTTCATTTGTAAAACCCGTGAATGAAAAAGAGCGGGACCTAGAGGTGAAACCGATTCTTTTTTCGGAAGCCGGTTCATATAGCGGATTGGATATTCGAATATGATAAATGATCAACGAAAAGAAGCCATTGCCTTAAAGTATGATCAAAGAAGGTCCAAAGCGCCCGTCATATTGGCGAAGGGGAAAGGTAAAACTGCTGAAAATATTCTGAAAACGGCCATGGAACTGAATATACCCGTCCAGAGGGACGAATCGCTTGCTGCACTTTTAGGTCAATTGGATATAAATCAAACGATTCCGGAAGAATTATATGGAGCAGTTGCAGAGGTATTTGCATTCATTTATAAAGTTGACAAGGACATGAATCGGTAGGATCCTAGTTATCTGTGATTTCACCAAATGGAGTTATGTTGGTTTATGTAGAATATTAGGGAAATCACTATTGTATTTTCATTATATTAAAAAAATACTAAACTATTTACAAAAGGACAAGGCAATGGCTTTGTCCTTTTGCTTTTATTTAGGGTCAGGCAAGGATAACCGTGGATTCTCATGAAAAGAACTCTGATTCAATATGTTGAAAAGGCTTTCATAGTAGCATTTTCTCTAGATTTTAACTGTAACGACAATAGAATTTAAGAGCAAAAATAAATGATTTTAACAAGAAAAAATCTACGGAAAAGAAGGTTTTTTCCATTTTACAAAGGGGAATAGAAGTATATCATAATAATATTTTAAAAATTTCGAGAAAGAAAATTATGCACGAAGGAGAATTTTGTTGTAATATGGTAGAGAAAACACGCATTAAATTTCGAGGTTGTTTTTTAGTAGATAAGGAGGATGGGAAATGAATATCCATGAGTATCAGGGGAAAGAGATATTGCGACAATACGGGGTATCCGTTCCAAATGGCCGGGTTGCATTTACTGTTGATGAAGCAGTGGAAGCAGCGAAGGAGTTAGGTACGGAAGTTGTTGTCGTAAAAGCTCAAATTCATGCGGGCGGCCGCGGGAAAGCCGGCGGAGTCAAGGTAGCGAAGAATCTTGATGAAGCTCGTACATATGCAGAAGAGATTCTTGGCAAAACGTTGGTGACCCATCAAACAGGACCTGCAGGCAAGGAAGTTAAGCGTTTACTTATAGAAGAGGGCTGCGACATAACGAAAGAGTATTATATCGGGCTGGTCCTTGACCGTGCTACGAATAGTGTCGTGTTGATGGCTTCTGAAGAAGGCGGAACGGAAATTGAGGAAGTGGCCGAAAAGACGCCAGAGAAAATTTTCAAAGAAGTAATCGATCCGGTTGTCGGCCTGACTGGCTTCCAAGCACGGAGGATTGCATTCAATATAAATATTCCGGCCTCACTTATAAATAAAGCTTCCAAGCTGATGGTTAACTTATATACTGCTTTCGTTGAAAAAGATTGCTCAATCGCAGAAATCAACCCATTAGTGGTTACGGGCGACGGAAATGTAATGGCACTTGATGCTAAATTGAATTTTGATGATAATGCGATTTACCGCCAAAAGGACATCGCGGAATTCCGTGATTTGGATGAAGAGGATGCAAAAGAGATTGAAGCATCAAAGCATGGCCTTAGTTACATATCGCTTGACGGAAATATCGGATGCATGGTTAATGGTGCCGGGCTTGCTATGGCTACGATGGACATCATTAAACACTATATGGGAGATCCGGCTAACTTCCTGGACGTTGGTGGCGGCGCCACTGAGGAAAAAGTGAAAGAGGCTTTCAAAATCATCCTTTCCGATAAAAATGTTAAAGGCATTTTCGTTAATATCTTCGGAGGAATCATGAAATGTGACATCATCGCAACAGGCGTCGTGGCTGCTGCTAAAGAGCTTGGCTTGGATGTCCCTCTTGTTGTTCGTCTTGAAGGAACGAATGTGGACCTTGGCAAAAAGATTCTAAAAGAGTCAGGTTTAAATATTACGGCTGCTGAATCAATGGCTGATGGAGCACAAAAAATAGTATCACTTGTAGGATAATAGGCAGGGGGGAACATAATGAGCGTTTATATTAATAAAGATACGAAAGTGATCGTTCAGGGAATCACTGGTGCAACAGCATTATTTCATACAAAACAAATGTTGGAATACGGCACGAAAATCGTTGGAGGAGTCACTCCGGGTAAAGGTGGAACAGAAGCGGAAGGGGTACCTGTATTCAATACAGTTTCCGAAGCTGTCACCGAAACCGGTGCGAATGCTTCCGTTATCTATGTACCGGCGCCATTTGCTGCCGATGCAATTCTGGAAGCTGTAGACGCAGAACTTGACCTTGTCATTTGTATCACGGAACATATTCCTGTCCTGGATATGGTCAAGGTTAAGCGGTACATGGAAGGCAAAAAAACTCGCTTGATCGGACCGAACTGCCCAGGTGTCATTACTCCTGAAGAGTGTAAGATTGGTATCATGCCAGGATATATACACAAAAAAGGCCATGTAGGTGTAGTTTCACGTTCAGGAACTTTAACGTACGAAGCCGTTCACCAATTATCGCAAGCAGGCATCGGTCAATCTTCGGCTGTCGGTATCGGTGGGGATCCAGTTAATGGAACGGATTTCATTGACGTATTGAAGGCATTCAATGAAGATCCGGAAACACATGCTGTGATCATGATCGGGGAAATCGGCGGAACGGCAGAAGAAGAAGCAGCAATCTGGGTGAAGGAAAATATGACTAAGCCAGTTGTTGGTTTCATTGGTGGCCGTACGGCTCCTGCCGGTAAACGCATGGGACATGCCGGAGCCATTATCTCAGGAGGAAAAGGAACAGCTGACGAGAAAATCCGCGTTATGAACGAATGTGGAATTAAAGTTGCCGAAACTCCATCCGTAATGGGTGAAACATTGATTTCCGTCTTGAAAGAAAAAGAGATTTACGAACCTTGTAAAACACATTAATTTAAGCTGGGCCGACCTTTTTTTGGGGTCGGTCTTATTTTCCTCCATTTTCCTCGGGAGATACCGAGTACATCACCATCAACCTACCTTTAAAAATATCCGGTTAGGGGCGTTTCAAATTGAATAAAAAACAAAAGTTAATCCATCTCCATCATTGCCGCGGGGCAGGATGGAAATCAATCCAAACAATCATGTCAAAAGACCCGTCATTATCTTCCCTATTCACGACGGATTACGTTGAATGGGCAAAAATGCTCCCTATCCCTTCAAATAAGCTCAACCTCTTTCTCAAAGATTTACATTCACTCAATACCATCGATAAACTTAAAAATTACGAAGATAGCCAAATCCATTGTTTGACGATCTTCGATGATGAATATCCTTTTTTGCTGAAGCAAATATTCGATCCTCCGTGGGTTCTTTATTATAAAGGTGATAAGAAGCTTTTAACAAGGAAGAATACGCTAGGTGTTGTTGGAACACGTAAGCCAACCTCGTATGGTCTGGAGGCCTTAAAATCGATTCTATTACCGCTAGTAAAGAAAAAGTTCGTGATCATAAGCGGGGTGGCGGCTGGAATCGATGCAGAGTCACATAAGATCACATTAAGGGAAGGCGGAGATACGATTGGGGTTTTAGGAGGAGGGCTTATGCAAATATATCCGAAATCCAATGTTACCCTTGCTGAAGAAATCGTCAATAAAGGCCTGCTTATATCTGAGACTCCACCGGAAGTGAAGGCGGAACCTTGGATGTTTCCGCTTAGGAATCGAATCATCAGTGGATTATCACAGGGAGTATTCGTGGTCGAGGCAAAAGAAAGGAGCGGTTCCCTCATTACGGCACAAGCTGCTTTGGAACATGGCAGGGAGGTGTTTGCACTTCCTGGAAATGTTACAAGCCTTGAATCACTGGGGACCAATCAATTGATTTCCGATGGTGCCAAACTTGTTTTGAGTTCCAGGCAGATCGAGGAAGAGTTTTGAACAATATAATATAGAAGATAGACGGAGAATCATACAGGAGAATAGAAAAAAAGTGCTTTTTTAGATGGATGGGTTGAATTATTAGACAAAAAGGTTGAAAATATTGTAAAACTGTTATAAGTTTTGCAAATGGCACCTCTTGTCAAAATACCTATTAATAAATGAATCAGCATGCTTTGAAAAGTAAAGAGGTGTTGACAAATGATTTTTGAATGATTAATAATAGTGAAGATTTATATTACCTCTTTGAGGAGGATTTATTGGATGTCAGAATACTTAGTGATTGTGGAATCGCCCGCAAAGGCGAAAACAATAGAACGTTACTTGGGAAAAAAATATAAAGTAAAGGCTTCCATGGGGCATGTTCGAGATTTGCCTAAAAGTCAAATGGGTGTCGATGTTGAACATGAATATGAGCCTAAATATATAACTATCCGCGGCAAAGGCCCGGTTTTAAAAGAATTGAAAACCGCTGCGAAAAAAGCGAAAAAAATCTATCTCGCGGCTGACCCCGACAGGGAAGGGGAAGCCATTGCATGGCATTTGGCTCACAGTCTTGATGTTGATGTTAACTCTGATTGCCGTGTGGTATTCAACGAGATCACGAAAGAGGCCATCAAAGAATCATTTAAATCGCCGAGACCAATAAATATGAAATTGGTTGATGCCCAGCAGGCAAGAAGGGTTTTGGATCGTTTAGTCGGATACAATATAAGCCCGCTTTTGTGGAAAAAGGTGAAAAAAGGCTTAAGTGCTGGACGGGTCCAATCGGTTGCTGTACGGATGATCATTGACCGGGAGAAGGAAATCAAAGATTTCATCCCGGAAGAGTATTGGACAATCAAGGCTGATTTTGTAAAAGGAAAAGAACAGTTTGAAGGTTCCTTCTTCAGCCTTGGCGGCGAGAAGAAGGAATTAAATACCGAAGAGGACGTCAAAACAGTGCTCGCTTCTTTAAATGGCGGCGAATTTACGATAGGAGCCGTGGCTAAAAAGGAAAGAAGGCGCAATCCAGCTGCCCCTTTTACAACTTCTTCCCTGCAACAGGAAGCGGCACGTAAATTGAATTTCCGTGCAAAGAAAACCATGATGCTTGCTCAGCAGCTTTATGAAGGAATCGAGCTTGGCAAGGAAGGTACAGTCGGGTTAATCACTTATATGAGAACCGATTCAACCCGGATTTCCGATGTTGCGAAAGAGGAAGTCCATACCTTCATCCAAAATAATTATGGTAAAGATTATGTTCAGGCTGAACAGCGCAAAGAGAAAAAACAAACTAATGCCCAGGACGCCCATGAAGCAGTCAGGCCAACAAGCACATTACGTGAACCGGGTATAGTCAAGGAGTTCTTATCCAGAGATCAATTCCGTCTTTATAAATTGATATGGGAACGATTCGTTTCTAGTCAAATGTCTTCGGCAGTCATGGATACGATGAGCATCGACCTGCATAACGGGGATGTCATCTTCAGGGCAAATGGTTCAAAAATAAAATTTCCGGGTTTCATGAAGGTATATGTTGAAGGGTCCGATGACTCGGTAGAAGAAAAGGAAAATGCACTTCCGGATGTAAAAAAAGGAGATCAATTCTTTTCAAAAGATATCGAGCCGAAGCAGCATTTCACACAGCCTCCGCCCCGATATACTGAAGCACGTCTTGTCAAAACCCTAGAGGAACTGGGAATAGGCCGTCCTTCTACATATGCTCCTACCTTGGATACGATTCAAAAACGGGGCTATGTTACCTTGGATAATAAACGGTTCATCCCAACAGAGCTTGGTGAGATCGTTCTTGAATTGATACGCGAATTCTTCCCGGATATTCTTGATGCAGAGTTCACTGCCAAAATGGAACAGGAATTCGACAGCGTCGAGGAAGGCAGTATCGAATGGATAAAGGTCATTGATGAATTTTATAAAGAGTTTGCAATTCATCTGGCCAAAGCTGAGGTCGAGATGGAGAAAATTGAAATTAAAGATGAACCTGCCGGTGAAGATTGCGTGGAATGCGGACATGGAATGGTCTTTAAGATGGGGCGTTATGGAAAGTTCATGGCATGCAGCAATTTCCCGGATTGCCGTAACACAAAGCCAATCGTTAAAGAAATCGGTGTCAAATGCCCAAAATGTAAAGAAGGAAACATCATTGAAAGGAAAAGTAAAAAACGCCGCATATTTTACGGGTGTGATACCTATCCTGGATGTGACTTCATATCATGGGATAAACCGCTTCCGCGGAGTTGTCCAAAATGTGAAGGTACACTTGTTGAAAAGAAACTCAAAAAAGGCGTCCAGGTCCAGTGCATGGATTGTGATTTCAAGGAAATGCCCCAAGCATAGAATAGACCGTGAAATCGTTTACTTTCCCTGTGAGCTATCGAAAAAACCTAGATATAAATTGACTCGGCATCTGCCGGGTTTCTTTATGTTCAGGAAAGTATGATATCATGATAATATGTGAATTCGGTTCCAAGAAGAAAATGGATAAAGCTTGAAACTTTTTTATTTAGGCCATGTGATGTAAAATTCAGTGGACAAGTACATTCTTTTAAAGATATAATTCCTATTTGTGTCCGTTACCCTTTATGGATTGCAGGAAGAATGCCGGCTTGAGGCATATGCTTTAAAATTATCATTAGCAGGAATGAGTATTTCGGGTATAAATACATAGATATCGTTAAAAATGAAACGTTAATAAAAGCAGTTTTAATGATAAATGCTCCTGTCTTATCATATCTATACATGGAGGTTCGAAAAATGAAAGAAACAAAAGTAAGTGTAATCGGTGCTGGGCTTGCTGGAAGTGAAGCGGCGTGGCAGTTAGCTAAAAGAGGAATTAAAGTCGATCTATATGAAATGCGCCCTGTAAAACAAACGCCAGCCCATCATACCGATAAATTCGCTGAACTTGTTTGTTCCAATTCACTTCGGGCAAATACTTTAACAAATGCAGTTGGTGTTTTAAAAGAAGAAATGCGTATTCTGGATTCGGTCATCATGTCGGCAGCAGATGCTTGTGCTGTACCGGCTGGCGGCGCTTTAGCTGTTGATCGACATGAATTTGCCGGTCTTGTTACGGAAAGGGTTAAAAATCATCCAAATGTGACGGTCATTAATGAAGAAGTGACGGAAATTCCGGAAGGTCCTACCGTCATTGCTACCGGTCCGCTTACAAGTCAGTCACTATCTGACAGCTTAAAGCAAATCATGGATGAAGAATACTTGTACTTCTATGATGCCGCCGCACCAATTCTTGAAAAAGACAGCATAAACATGGATAAAGTATATTTGAAATCCCGTTATGACAAAGGGGAAGCAGCTTATTTGAACTGTCCGATGACAGAAGAAGAGTTTGACCGCTTTTATGAAGCATTGATCGCTGCAGAAACAGTACCACTTAAAGAATTCGAAAAGGAAATCTTTTTTGAAGGCTGCATGCCAATTGAAGTGATGGCATCACGTGGGAAGAAAACGATGTTATTTGGTCCATTGAAGCCAGTTGGCTTAGAAGATCCAAAAACGGGAAAACGTCCTTTTGCTGTAGTTCAATTGCGTCAAGATGATGCGGCAGGAACACTTTACAATATTGTTGGTTTTCAGACACATTTGAAATGGGGGCCGCAAAAAGAAGTATTGCAGCTCATACCTGGATTGGAAAATGCGGAAATTGTGCGTTATGGAGTCATGCATCGAAACACATTCATAAACTCACCTAATGTATTGAAACCAACGTATCAATTCAAGAATCGGGATGATTTATTCTTTGCCGGTCAAATGACTGGTGTCGAAGGGTATGTAGAATCTGCTGCATCAGGACTTGTTGCAGGTATCAATGCTGCAAGGATCGTCCAAGGATTGGAGCCTATCATATTCCCTGCGGAGACGACGATGGGAAGCATGGCAAGGTACATAACTTCGACGAATGGTAAGAGCTTCCAACCGATGAATGCCAACTTTGGATTGCTTCCAGACCTAGAAGTGAGAATCAAATCAAAAAAAGAGCGGAACGAAACGCATGCTAAACGCGCTTTGGACACAATTCAGAACTTTGTGAAAAATTTGTAAAATATTTGCCTGCTGTTTTAAAGTATGATACTATTTATTAGCCTTTGCGAGGTGTTTCCATGATTAATCAAAAAAAGGCATTATCATCCTTCATCGAATATTTACAGATTGAAAAAAACAGTTCACAATACACCATTGAAAATTATAAACGTGATATTCACGAATTTTTTCTGTTCCTTAATGAACAGGGCATTGAGGATATCACGTCCGTTGAATATTTGGATGTCCGGTTATATTTGACGAATTTATATGAGAAAAACCTTTCTAAGCGCACTGTAGCAAGAAAAACTTCTTGCTTGCGGAGCCTTTATAGATTTTTACTACGTGAAGGTGATGTGAAGGATAACCCTTTTTCTTTGGCTTCTTTACCTAAAAAGGATCAAAGACTGCCACGTTTTCTTTATGAGAAGGAAATGAATCAGTTGTTTTCTACTTTAAAGAAAGATTCACCGATAGGAATAAGGAACAATGCCTTACTGGAATTATTGTATGCTACAGGAATTCGTGTAAGTGAATGTTGTGAGATTAAACTGCAGGATATCGACCTTTCCTTAGGAACGGTACTGATCCATGGAAAAGGAAAAAAGGATCGCTACGTTCCGGTTGGCAGTTATGCACAGGAAGCGATAGATTTATACATACGTACAGCCAGGATGGAATTGACTTCGTCTGACGCCAAGGCGCATGTTTATTTATTTGTTAATTTTCGTGGAGACCCTCTGACACCTAGGGGAGTTCGCTATATATTGAATGAATTGATTAAAAAGTCAGCCGCAGATGGAAGTCTTCATCCCCATATGCTAAGGCATTCGTTTGCTACACACCTATTGAATAATGGGGCGGACATTCGCACAGTTCAGGAATTGCTTGGTCATTCTAAAATTTCATCAACGCAAGTGTATACGCATGTTACAAAAGACCAATTGAAAAAAGTCTACAATGCATCACATCCGCGGCCTTAAATGTTGAAAGGGGACACTTTATGACAACGATATTTGCAGTGCATCATAAAGGTGAATGTGCCATGTCCGGTGATGGGCAGGTTACTTTAGGAAATTCAGTAGTGATGAAGCATACGGCGAGGAAAGTAAGGAAAATCTTTAATGGTAATGTCCTTGCAGGTTTTGCAGGTTCTGTTGCAGATGCATTCACCTTATTTGAGATGTTCGAAGCTAAACTTGAAGAGTATAATGGCAATCTTCAGCGCGCTGCCGTCGAAATGGCAAAGCAATGGAGAAGTGACAATGTATTGAGAAAACTGGAAGCCATGCTGGTCGTAATGGATAAGAATCATTTACTGCTCGTTTCTGGCACCGGGGAAGTAATTGAACCGGATGACGGGATTCTCGCCATAGGATCGGGTGGGAATTATGCCCTGGCTGCCGGCAGGGCATTAATGCGGTTTTCCAGTGACCATTTATCGGCAAAGGAAATCGCTCAATCATCTTTACAAATTGCAGCGGAAATTTGTGTATTTACGAATACGAATATAATCGTGGAAGAGTTGTAAGGAGGAGCGCAAATGTCAAAAAAAGCTAATTTAACACCGAGGCAAATCGTTGAAAAACTGGATCAGTATATCGTAGGGCAGCGTGAGGCAAAACGGGCAGTGGCAGTGGCTCTTCGGAATCGCTACCGACGTTCCCTTCTCTCGGATCAACTTCGTGATGAAGTCGTTCCGAAGAATATATTAATGATTGGACCGACAGGCGTTGGGAAAACAGAAATAGCTCGGAGAATGGCTAAATTGGTAGGTGCTCCTTTTGTAAAAGTTGAAGCAACGAAATTTACGGAAGTCGGGTATGTCGGCAGGGATGTTGAGTCGATGGTTCGTGATTTGGTGGAGACTTCCGTCCGCCTCGTGAAGGAAGAAAAGATGGCCAGCGTAAAGGAGCGGGCAGAAGAAAATGCAAATCGCCGCTTAATAGAACTTTTAGTGCCATCAACAAAAAAACAGAGTAATTTCAAGAATCCTCTTGAAGTCTTTTTTGGAGGCAATAACAATCAAGACGAACAGGATCCGGAAGAAAATTCCGAAGATTTAAGTTTGCAGGAAAAAAGAAAAATCGTCGCTGAAAAGCTGGCTAATGGTGAGTTGGAAAGTGAAATGATAACGGTCGAAGTGGAAGAACAGACTGCTTCGATGTTTGATATGCTCCAAGGTTCGGGAATGGAACAAATGGGGATGAATATGCAGGACGCTTTAGGAAGCTTGATGCCGAAAAAAAGCAAGAAGCGAAAATTGAAAGTAAGTGAAGCAAGAACCGTTTTAACAAATGAAGAAGCGGCTAAATTGATTGATATGGATGAAGTCACTTCCGATGCATTATACGGGGCTGAGCAAAATGGGATTATTTTCATCGATGAAATAGACAAAATTGCCAGTAAGCAATCAGGAAGTTCATCAGCGGATGTCTCAAGAGAGGGTGTCCAAAGGGATATCCTGCCAATCGTTGAAGGTTCGACAGTAGTGACTAAATATGGTTCAGTTAAAACGGATCATGTCTTATTCATTGCTGCAGGGGCCTTTCACATGGCTAAGCCATCCGACCTTATCCCTGAATTACAAGGTAGATTCCCAATTCGTGTAGAATTGAACAAACTGACTGTAGACGACTTTGTACGGATTCTTCATGAACCGGATAATGCCTTGTTAAAACAATATGTTGCTTTATTAGAAACTGAAGGTATAGAAATTGAATTTTCTGACGATGCTGTTCGTAAGATAGCTGAAGTGGCCTTCGAAGTAAATCAAAACACAGACAATATTGGTGCAAGAAGACTTCATACCATTTTGGAACGGTTGCTTGAAGACTTATCTTTTGAAGCTCCGGAAATAACGATGGAGAAGATTACAATTACACCCCAATATGTCGAAGGTAAGCTTGGTTCTATCGCCCGGAACAAAGATTTAAGCCAGTTTATCCTTTAATTTAAGAAACAATCTTGGCAATGATTTGCCTATGCAATAAACATAAAATTACGGAAATACAACTTCATAGTTATTGTGAACCATGGTATTTTTAGGAGGAACAAATCAAATGAACTTATTAGCAAAAACAAGAAAAATCAATGCAATGCTACAAAAAGCAGCAGGTAAAGCAGTTAACTTCAAGGAAATGGCTGAAAGTTTAAGTGAAGTTATCGAAGCGAATGTATTCGTCGTCAGCCGCCGCGGGAAATTACTTGGCATCGCGGTAAGTCAGCAAATTGAAAACGAACGCATGTACAAAATGTTGGAAGATAAACAATTCCCTGAAGAGTACACAAAAAACCTCTTCAATATTCCTGAAACCTCTTCGAATCTTGATATCGAAAGCGAATATACTGCTTTCCCAGTCGAAAACAAAGAGCTTTTCGCAACTGGATTAACAACGATCGTACCGATTATGGGCGGGGGAGAACGTTTAGGAACATTGGTCCTTGCTCGATTACAAGAAAAATTTCATGATGATGATTTAATTTTGGCTGAATATGGTGCGACTGTAGTCGGCATGGAAATCCTGCGTGAAAAATCAGAAGAGATAGAAGAAGAAGCTCGTAGTAAAGCTGTCGTTCAAATGGCAATTTCCTCGTTATCTTACAGCGAATTGGAAGCGATTGAGCACATTTTTGAGGAGCTTAAAGGTAATGAAGGTCTGCTTGTAGCATCCAAAATTGCAGACCGTGTCGGCATCACCCGTTCCGTTATCGTAAATGCCCTACGGAAACTGGAAAGTGCCGGAGTCATTGAATCCCGCTCACTAGGAATGAAAGGTACTTATATCAAAGTATTGAACGATAAATTCCTTCTTGAATTAGAAAAGCTTAAAAATAATTAACATAAAAAAAAGGCAGTCCTTTAAAATGGGCTGCCTTTAGAAATTCCTTTTAATTTTTCTCCTAAAGTTATTTGGACCTTGCCATTTCCAATTGGCCATCTTCTTTAAATTTATGGCAGCGAAAGTAAGCATCGCCGGCATCGACAATTTTTTATGTCTAAAGTAGTCCAACGTAACCATGCATTTTTCTTTAGCATCTGCGAATACACGCCCAATCGTTTCTTTACGTTTCGCTTATAAAGGTTTTACATCTTGATGATGACGCAGTTGATCTGCTTCTTCCACATTTTTTGCTAGAAATGCCGTGTCGTTTTGGATAGTCTTTGCTTTCTGTACTAAAATGCGTATTTGACAATTTATCATGGAAACCATAGCCTTAGAACCAATGGTAAGCCATATTTGTTTCAACTTCTTCAATTGTTTTTACGCATTGAACGAAAACCGAAGGTATATTGAATGAAAGTTAATTCGACCAATATAACTGTATCAATACTTGGGCGTCCTATCTCTGGAGTACATATCTTTCACTAACTCATAAATGAAAGTGAAGTCAATGGCAGCCTCAATTTTACGAACCAAATGGTTCGCAGGCACTAGTTGATCTAAAGTAACATTTCAAGTTGATCACGTTAAATAGAATCATATTTAGAAAGCATCCTCTTCACCTCGAGTTTTATTAATTCTATTTTTAAAACAATAAAGGCTTTAGGGAAAAGGGTTCTATCTATAACAAAGTTGATTGGAACGGAAGGTACGAGACTCCTGCTTAGAAAAGTGAGTCCAGGGGAGACC
>NZ_JBHVQU010000030.1:0-36152 GCF_042886655.1 Peribacillus sp. NPDC058002
ATCAACCACACCGCTTTACTTGGTAAATAGCAACAAAGTATGCGAAAACAGCCTAAATTAAATAAAAAACTAAGGCCGATTTTCTTTACTAATAGAAAATCGGCCTTTATAAATCATATACAGATTTTTTCATGTACTTTTATTACTGTGCAGTTAATCCGCCATCGATAACGAATTCTGAACCTGTTGAGTAGCTAGCCTCATCAGAAGCCAAGAACAATACCATATTAGCTACTTCTTCTGGTTGTGCTACTCGTTTTAATGGAATGTGTTGAGAGAATGCTTCTACAGCTGCTTTTGTATCTTCTTGTACGACCATTGGTGTTGCAATAACGCCTGGGTGTACAAAGTTTACGCGAATGCCCATTGGTGCTAGGTCGATCGCTGCTGCTTTTGTTATACCACGTACTGCGAATTTTGTATCCGTGTAACCTACAGCACCAGCAACTAAGCCGTTTATTGAAGAAATGTTGACATTTAAAGATTAATTGCAATTGTCTTGAAGTTTTTGCACCAGAACCATTTTTCGCGTATATGGCCATAGCCTTTTTGAATTAGAAATAAACTTAAAAAAAGGTGTATGTCTACAATAATCTATAATAAATAATTTTTTGATTATTTATTAAATTCTAAATTATTCGTTGAAATATATATTGGAAAGTGTTTTAATATATGTAAGAATATAACTTGTCAGATATGTGATGTCTGAAAGGGTAGAGGGTGGGTGTGTAAATGTGGGGAAAATATTCACCAAGAAAGTGTCGGAAACAGTCGAAGAAGAAATAGAGAAGATGATTGAGTCTGGAAAATTCCAGTCAGGTGAAAAGCTACCTTCCGTTAGGGAATTATGTGATTTATTCGGTGTTGGACGTTCCGCTGTCCGAGATGCAATCACTACACTTAAAGGAAGAGGTACTGTTTACGTAAAACAAGGGGAAGGTACATACATTTGCGAATTTGATTCCACAAAATTGTTTACCAACCATATGTTAATCCCCAGCTGTGAAGATATAAGTGAATTGTTTCAAGTCAGGAAAATATTGGAGACCGGTATTGCGGAAATGGCTGCTTCCAATCGGTCGGTACAAGATTTGGTACGTATGGAAGAAATCCTTTCAAACCTTTGCATCAATGGCTGGGAAGCGGACTACCACTTTCATATGGCGATTGCTAATGCGACAGGAAACAAAAGCCTGATTCAATTAGTGCAAACCATTTCAACCACTATGAAGAAGGCAATGATTGATTTTCACAGGTATATTCAAGAGAATGAGAGCATCTTAAAAACGATTGATGAACAACATGATAAAATCTATGAATCAATAAAGATGGGGCACCCTATAAAAGCTAATCAGTCGATGATTAACCACTTACAGTATGTGGAAGAACTTTTGCAAAACAATATTTTACAAAAGGTATGAAGTTTAAAATGTTTTTTTTTGCAACAATATAGAAACGATGTTTGTTATTACGAAACAAAAAGGAGGCGTGGGTATTGATTGTAGCAGATCTTCTATCAGATTTAAAGTCATTTTTACCTGAAATGCAAATAGTTGATGGGGAAAACCAAAGCCATCCACTTGGGAATGGTGGTCAGGTATCGGTTTATCCGAAAACAGAGGGAGAAATAGCAAGTATTTTAAAGTATGCAAACGAAAAAGGGAAAAAAATAACGGTGGTAGGAGGCGGAACCAAGAGAGGTTTTGGAGGATTGATTGAAACAGCTGATATCTTACTCTCATTATCGAAATATAAAGGAATTGTCAAACATACTGTAGGAGATATGACATTAACGGTTAAAGCAGGTACTTCATTTAAAGAATTGCAAGAATATTTGGCACAACATAATCAGAAGGTTTCATTGGACCCTGTATGGCCTGAAGATGCGACAATTGGCGGAATCATCGCTTCAAATGAAAGCGGTCCCAAAAGATTGGGTTATGGTTCTTCCAGAGATGCGGTAATAGGACTTCGCTTGGTTTACCCGGATGGCAGTATCATAAGAGCTGGGGGAAATGTAGTAAAGAATGTGGCTGGGTACGATATGAACAAACTTTTTATAGGATCGATGGGTACACTTGGTATTTTATCTGAAGTGACTTTGAAGCTTAGACCAATGCCAAAGTACGAAAGCCTTGGACTGTTAGTGTTTCCCGATGGAAATCTCGAAGAAGTTCGGTCACTAGTAGTTAAGTTGTTGGATTCAGTGATGGAACCAGTCGCGTTGGAATTGCTAAATCCAGCTTTATCGGAAAGGTTAACGGGTCAAAACGTTTATACCTTAGCAATTTCATTTGAAGATGTGGAGAGCTCTGTTCATTACCAGGAGGATTTTGTAAAGAACATCCAACCTTCCAACGCAAAAATGACAGTGCTTTCACAAAATGAGGCACAAGCTTTTTGGGACAAATTTTATTCGATTTCTCCAAATGGAGCAACACTTGCTAGAGGAAATCAGATAGAAGCGGCATTGAAAATAGGCGTTGTTAACCTGGATGTTTTGAAGGTCATTAAAGAAAGCCACATTTTACATCACTCTAGTACTCTTACAGTAGAAGCACATGGTGGACTAGGTCATGGAATATGCCAGGTTAATTTAAAGGGAACTGACGACGAAGACCTAACACAGGTAATATTAAAGCTCAGAAAATCCGTCGAAGCATTGGGTGGTTATGTGATTGTGAAACATCTGCCTTTAACGCTTCGTCAGCAAATTGATGTATGGGGTGAAAAACCATCACATTTCTTCTTGTTAGAAGGAATTAAAACAAAGATCGATCCGAATAGAGTACTTAATAATAAAAGATTCGTGGGGGGGATTTAATAGTGAGTCTGAAAGAAGTGGATATAAAGCAAGATCCATCTTGTACATCTAATAGCTTAAGCAACTATCTATGGAGCGATAAGCCTGATGAAAACAAATGGGCAGATTGCGTACATTGTGGTATGTGTTTGGAATCGTGCCCAACATATGAGCTGACAGGCCAGGAACAGCATTCTCCCCGTGGGCGTGTTCATCTTATCAAATCAGTAGCAGAAGGAAAGCTTGAGGTGAACGAGCAATTCATGGATCCTGTTTTTGCTTGTCTTGACTGTCGTGCATGTACCACTGCTTGTCCGGCGAATGTAGATGTCGGAGGATTAATTGAAGAGGCTCGCGGACAAATTCGACAGGCGATTCCATTGACAGGAGTGAAAGGGAAAGTAAGTAGAATAGTACTTGAAGGAATGTTCCCACATCAAAACCGAATGAATACAGTGGGGAGTTTATTAAAGTTCTATCAAAAGAGCGGATTGCAGAAAGTGGTGCGCAAAACAGGGTTAATGAATATCATGCCACAGCATTTAATTGAGATGGAAGCAATTATGCCTGAAATTAAAGAGCCTGTACGCAAAAAATACAAAAATCAAAAAGTGATCAAAGCAATAGGAGAAACGAAAGCAGAAGTGGCGTTTATGACAGGTTGCGTGATGGACGTCATGTTCAGTGATATTAACCAGTCCACGATTAATGTTTTAACACGAAACGGAAATGATGTGACAATTCCGCAAAACCAAACTTGCTGTGGAGCCTTACATGTTCATGCCGGTGACCGTGAAACTGGAAGAAAGCTGGCGAAACAGAATATCGAAGCGTTTAAGGATGCTGATAAAGTCATCGTTAACGCAGCAGGATGCGGCTGTATGCTTCAGGAATATGCAGAATTGTTTCGTGAAGAGCCTGAATGGCATGATAAAGCTGAAGAATTTTCCGCGAAGGTCGAGGACATCTCTAAATACATTCATGAAACAGGCTATGAAATACCAAAAGCTGAATTGAACACTCGTATCACATATCATGACGCATGCCATTTAGCACATGGTCAAGGAATTCGCCAGGAACCGAGAGACCTCCTTGTCAGTATTCCAGGAGTTGAAATGGTACATATGCCAAACGCAGATCGCTGCTGTGGGAGTGCAGGTATATATAACATCACTAATCCAGAAATGGCCGGTGCCGTGCTAGAAAGCAAAATGCAGAATGTGCCAGGCGATGTTGAGATGATTTCAATGGGTAACCCAGGATGTATGCTTCAGATGGCAATGGGGGTACAGAAGTATGGTAGAAATCAAAAAGTCGTCCATACAATTCAGCTTCTGGATTGGGCTTATCAAAAAGAGGATGATCTAAAGGGGGGACAGTAAATGGCAAGGAAAAAAATAAAATCGAATGATCGGCATATAAAGAATTTAGAGGCTATTGTTGGCGATGCCAATTCAATTCTATTTCACAAAGAGGATCTGCTTGCCTATGATAGCGATGGATTTACGCTTCATAGACACTTACCTAAAGCGGTTGTGTTTCCAAAAGATACTCAGGAAGTAGCCAAACTAGTTAAATACTGTTCCGAAAATAAACTGCCGTTCCTAGCCCGTGGCGCTGGAACCGGATTAAGCGGCGGTGCTATACCTTTAAATGAAGAAGTCATTATTAGTCTGGTCAGGATGAAGAAGCTATTAAGCCTTGATCTCGAAAATAGGCGTGCTGTTGTACAGCCTGGTTTTATCAACCTTAAACTCACGAACTCTATCTCTGATAAAGGGTATTACTATGCTCCGGATCCTTCTAGCCAATATTGTTGTACAATTGGCGGAAATGTCGCAGAGAATGCTGGAGGGGCTCACTGTCTTAAATATGGGGTAACCACGAATCACATTCTAGGGCTGGAAGTAGTACTGCCTAACGGCGAAATTATAGAAATCGGTGAAAATGGAATTCCTGATTCTCCTGGATATGATTTGCTCGGTCTGTTGACAGGTTCTGAAGGAACATTAGGCATTGTAACGAAAATCACTGTTCGTATATTGAAAAACCCCGAAGCGAAACAAACTGTTCTTGCTTACTTTGATAAAGTGGAGGACGGAAGTCAGGCCGTGTCTGATATAATTTCAGCAGGAATCGTACCGGCAGCCCTTGAAATGATGGATAAAACAGCGATTGAGGGAGTGGAGGCGGCTGCTTTTCCAGTAGGTCATCCAAGTGATATTGAGGCTGTCCTACTCATTGAAGTGGATGGAATCTCAGCAGGTATTGAAGAGCAAATTAATCACATTTTGGAAGTGTGTAAGTACAGAAATGTACTTGAAGTGAAGGTAGCACAGGATGAACTCGAAAGAGGTAGATGGTGGGCCAATCGTAAAACAGGATTTGGTGCCATGGGAGCCATTTCACCGGACTATTTAGTACAGGACGGTGTCATTCCACGAAGCAAATTGCCCGAGGTATTAAACAAAATCAATCGAATCAGCGAAGAATTTGGTTTGCGAATCGCTAATATTTTCCATGCGGGTGATGGGAATTTACATCCACTTGTTCTTTTCGATGCCAGAATCCCAGGGGAAAGCGAAAAGGCCCTGGCAGCTGGTAGTGCCTGCTTAAAAGCATGTGCTGATGTTGGGGGGACAATTACAGGTGAACACGGAGTGGGGATTGAAAAAATAGAGGAAATGCGTTTCGTCTTTTCTGATGAAGAGATTATTGCACAAACAGATATTCGAGAAGTATTCAATCCTCATAATCTTTTAAACGCAGGGAAATTATTCCCAATGCCGGGACGCTGTGTTGAGATAAAAAGAGATTTAAAAGAAAAAGAAGCAGCTGCTATATCTTAAATATGTTTGTCCGGTAAGGCGCAGTCCATACAACGGATGAAGCCAATTCATTTCGTGGTGTAGTCCTTTTGCTAAAGTTTAGAAGCAAATATAAATTGTTAAAATATTATGAAAATAATTGAATCAACATCAGGTATCGTGCTATCATTTTTATACACAGATAAAGAAACGGCGTTTTGTAATAGCGAACAAAAAAGAGTGATTAAGAAAATTACATCCTAGAGAGAACAAATTACTTTTTTCCAGAGAATTATCTAAAATAAAATGTTGATTTTCAAGGAGGAACTCATAATGACAAAATATATTAAATCAGGGAATCTTCAAGTTGCAACGGAATTATATGAATTTATTAATTCAGAAGCTCTACCAGGTAGTGAAGTGGATCGTGACCAGTTTTGGTCTGGTTTAGAAAATTTGATCAATGATTTAACCCCTAAAAATAAGGAATTATTGGCACATCGTGAAAAGATTCAAAATCAAATAAATGCTTGGTATCGAAAGAATAATAATGATTTTGATTTTGAAGAGTATAAAGCATTTTTAAAAGAAATTGGATATCTTGAACCAGAGGTTGAAGACTTCAAGATCACCACTGAAGGTGTGGATGCCGAAGTCGCTATCCAAGCTGGACCGCAACTGGTTGTTCCAGTTAATAATGCTCGTTATGCAATCAATGCCGCCAACGCACGCTGGGGAAGCCTTTATGACGCACTTTATGGTACAGATGCAATCAGTGAAGAAGATGGTGCACATCGAGAAGGTGGATACAATCCAGTTCGTGGTGCTAAGGCTATTGAGTTTGGAAGGGAGTTTCTTGACCAAGCAGCTCCATTAAGGGAAGCTTCTCATAAAGATGCTGTGAAATACACAATTGAGTCTGGAAAGCTGAATGTTGCACTCCGGAATGGAGAAACGACAGGACTTGAGGACGAATCGAAATTAACTGGCTATCAAGGACAACCACAAGATCCAAGTGCTGTACTTTTGAAAAATAATGGCCTTCACTTTGAAATTCAAATCAATTTCAGTCATCCAATCGGAAAAACTGACGAGGCTGGCGTTAAAGATATTCTTTTAGAAGCAGCAGTAACGACGATTATGGACTGTGAAGATTCAGTAACGGCGGTAGATGCCGAGGATAAAGTTCTGGTTTACCGTAACTGGTTAGGATTAATGAAAGGAGATTTATCTGCTACCTTCATAAAAGGCAATAAATCAACGACAAGAACTCTTAATCCCAATCGCATTTATTTGTCCCCGACGGGAGAAGAATTGTCTTTGTCAGGTCGTTCACTTTTGTTTGTTCGTAATGTAGGACATTTAATGACGAATAATGCAATCTTAGATCAAAATGGGGAGGAAATCCAAGAGGGAATTTTAGATGCAATCATCACTAGTCTTCTTGGAAAACATACTCTTTTAGGAAACGGCCCTTACCAAAACTCATCCGAAGGATCTATTTACATCGTTAAACCTAAAATGCATGGTTCAGAAGAGGTCGCTTTTGCCAACCATCTATTTGATCAAGTGGAGGAATTGCTCGGTCTAAAACGGAATACTCTAAAAATTGGTGTTATGGATGAGGAGCGCCGCACATCTTTAAACTTAAAAGCTTGCATAAGCGAAGTTAAGGAACGGGTAGTATTCATAAATACCGGATTTTTAGACCGTACTGGTGATGAAATCCATACCTCTATGGAAGCGGGAGCAATGATTCGAAAAAGTGAAATGAAATCATCTACTTGGTTGCAAGCCTATGAACAATCGAATGTTAATACAGGACTTGTAAGCGGCTTCCAGGGGCGTGCCCAGATTGGAAAAGGTATGTGGGCTATGCCGGACTTGATGGATGAGATGTTAAAACAAAAGATTGGTCATGTAAAAACAGGTGCAACTACGGCGTGGGTTCCATCACCTACTGCAGCTACATTGCATGCACTGCACTACCATCAAGTTGATGTAACGAAGATCCAAAATGAAAAGATTAGTGAATCCAGAGACTTGAGGGATGACATTTTACAATTCCCAGTTGCGAAACATTCTGATTGGAGCCCGGAGGAAATACAGGAAGAGATTGATAACAATGCTCAAACTATGCTAGGTTATGTTGTTCGCTGGGTGGACCAGGGAGTTGGTTGCTCGAAAGTACCTGATATCAACGACGTGGGACTAATGGAAGATCGTGCAACCTTACGTATATCCAGCCAACACATGGCGAACTGGCTACACCACGGTATCATAACAAAGGAACAAGTGCTAGAGACGCTTCAGCGTATGGCTAAAGTAGTAGACGAACAAAATGCTGGAGACGCTGCATATCGCTCAATGTCTGCGAATTTTGACGATTCGGTGGCATTTCAAGCAGCCTGTGACCTGATTTTTGAAGGTTATAATCAGCCAAGTGGCTACACTGAGCCGATCTTGCATCGTCGCCGCATTGAAGCAAAAGCAAAGTTTGCTATAAAACAATAAACACCTAGGGGACATTCTATTTTTTTAGGATGTCCCGATCTACAATGTAAAGAGTATATGGCTAATTTAATTGAAGAACTTATTTTCTGTTGAAATGGAGAGATTACAGAATTCCTGAAAGTACTGCAGTTTCAACAACTAACTTTCATTAATAAATAGTGAAAACAGATTGGGGGAGTTGAAGCTATGAAAGACCTTCGGGAAAAAGCGCTAGACCTTCATATGAGGTCTAAAGGGAAAATAAATGTAAATGTAAAAGTAGCTGTAGAAAACGCAAATGATTTAAGTTTAGTATATTCACCGGGAGTAGCTGAGCCTTGTAAAGAAATCTTCCAAAATCCCGAAAAGATTTATCATTACACACTTAAAGGGAACCTTGTAGGAGTTGTTTCAGATGGATCGGCTGTATTAGGGCTAGGCAATATCGGAGCAGCAGCATCAATGCCAGTAATGGAAGGAAAGGCAGCATTATTTAAGGCATTTGCGGATATTGATGCATTTCCCATTTGTCTAAATACAAACGACGCAGAAGAAATTATTTCAATTATCAAAGCCTTGGAACCTACATTTGGAGGAATAAATTTAGAAGACATTTCAGCTCCGAATTGTTTCATTATTGAGGAAAGACTGAAAAAGGAAATGAACATTCCTGTTTTTCATGATGATCAGCATGGAACTGCGATTGTTACAGCAGCAGGGTTAATTAACGGATTAAAAGTCGTGAATAAACGGATTGAAGAAATTAAGGTGATTGTAAATGGTGCAGGTGCTGCAGGAATCGCAATTTCAAAATTGCTGCTCAACATGGGTGTTCAGGATATCATTTTGTGCGATACAAAAGGAGCGATCTATAAAGGTCGCGAAAATGGAATGAATTCGATGAAGGAAGAAATAGCTCAAATCACTAATAAAAACAGGCTGGCCGGTGCATTGGAGGATGTTATAAAAGGTACTGACGTTTTTGTTGGCGTATCAGCTGCTGATGCAGTTAATACCGCCATGGTACAGTCTATGAACAAAGACAGCATTATTTTTGCAATGGCAAACCCGGTACCCGAAATAATGCCGGATAAAGCAAGGGCAGCCGGTGCAGCTGTTGTTGGTACAGGGCGTTCCGATTTACCTAACCAAGTAAATAATGTACTAGCGTTTCCAGGGATTTTTAAAGGGGCCCTTCAGGTGTTCGCTTCTGAAATTAATGAAGAAATGAAAGTGGCAGCGGTTTATGCAATTGCAAACTTAATTCAGCCGCAAGAACTGACGCATGATTATGTAATACCAAATGCTTTCGACAACCGAGTAGTGGAAGCCGTCGCCAATGCTGTAGCAGAGGCAGCGATACAGTCTGGTGTTGCGAGAAAAAAAACCGAAATAGAAGTCTGAGAGGAGCAATAAAACAATGAAGTTTACTAGGTTTATAGCTAATTCTTCCATTCATACAGGTGTTAAAGAAGAAGGAATAATAAGGGTAATTAAGGGCGATATTTTTGGTGCTTGGGAGTATACAGGCCAAACATTTTCTCAGGGTGAAGTTAAGTCTATTGCACCCTTAGAACCAAATCAAATCATTGGAATCGGTGCAAACTTTGTTTCAAATGTGGAGGATCTTCCGGAACAGCTCCCGGAAATCCCGGTATTCTTCTTTAAGCCAACTTCATCAGTGATTGGACCTGAAGAAGAAATTATCATCCCAGAGGGTATCAAGGAAGTAAAGTTTGAATCCGAACTAGCGATTGTCGTTGGGAAAGAGGCAAAAAATGTGCCTGAATCCGACGTACTGGATTATGTTTTTGGATACACAGTTGGAAATGACGTAACGGCACCTCAGTTTTTCCACCAGGATGGCCACTGGACAATTGGTAAATCATTTGACACGTTCACTCCATTAGGTCCTGTTATTGAAACCGTACTTGATCCTTTTAATGTAAAGGTCAAAGCAAAACTGAACGATGTTGAAAAACAAAACAGTGCAACTGAACTGATGATTATTCCAATTCGTAGAATGGTTTCCTATCTGACAAAAGTTATGACACTTAAACCGGGAGATGTAATTTTAACAGGTAGTCCTGTTGGAGCAGAGTTGGTCGGCGCTGGCGACGTTATAGAATGTGAAATAAAGGAAATTGGGAATCTTCGAAATACATTTGTTACTGCTAAAGAAGGTGCAAGAGCGTATTAGGTACGGTTAAAACGCCTGGTGAAAACTATGTGCTATAATGAGTCTATTATGGTTGCACAGAGGTGAGTAATTTTGGACAGAGAGAATATGGTGAAATCTGTGAGCAGGGCGTTAGACATTATTACTATTGTGAGTTTAAAAAAGGGTGGCTTAGGTGTAACAGAGATTTCCAAACAAATAGATATAAATAAAAGCTCAGTTTATCGGATACTATCAACATTAGTGCAGTATGGGTATATTGAGCAAGATAGTGAAACGGAACGTTATAAGCTGGGATATAAGTTTTTAGAGATTAGTTCCAAATTGCTGGAATCAATTGATTTGAGATCGGAAGCAAGGCAATACTTGCAAGAACTGGAGAATACCACAAATGAGGTTATCCATCTAGTTGTTTATGACCAAGGTGAAGTGGTGTATATAGAAAAGCTAGAAGGAAACGAAACACTGCGAATGCACTCTAAAGTTGGAAAACGAGCACCCATGCATTGCACCTCAGTCGGCAAAGCAATTCTTGCTTATTTGCCATCTAATGTCGTGCTTAACATTCTTGAGCAAAAGGGAATGCCAAGGCATACTGACAAAACGATTACGAATAAAGATGATTTCCTTCAAGAACTCATTCAGGTTAGAATTAGAGGCTATGCATTGGATCTAGAAGAAAATGAATACGGAATTACTTGTATTGCCGTTCCTATTTTCGATCATTCGGGGAAAGTCATTGCTGCTGTCAGCATATCTGGTCCAACAATGCGTATGACTGATCAGCGGATCGATCTCCTACAGATACAAATGATTCAAATTGGAAAAAAAATTTCGACAAGGCTTGGATTTGAAAGTAGAACTACTTGAAAACGACTATAAAAATTTGCCCGATTCTTTTGAAAAAAAGATATATCGGGCAAATTTTTTTTGTGAACTTTATTTTTAAAATATTCTAAAAATATTGAAATTTCACCAATAATTTGTATAATTGAAATAGGATTAGTGTTTGTTATAGAACAACTACTTATATAGTTACATAACAATAGTGTTTTATCGCAAACTTACAGAAACGCTGTTTCTTAATACGAAACAGAAAGGGGGTGTCTTATAGAGTGTTATCATGCCGATAGAAAGTGTTAAATGAAATATTATGTAGAAAAGACACCAGATTTGTTAGCGTGATTCTTTTTGTATATCTCACCTTAGTCGCAATGTCCTTTAGTAACTAAAGGTTTAAAGCAATTTATAGGCCCTTTACCGGACAAGCACCATAGTGATTTTATCATTACGCAACCAAGATAAAATCACAAACATCCGGACTTTACAACACGGAATTTTGAGTATTTTCAGTGAATTTGAATTTTTTCACTTTCTTGTAAATTAGAGCAAAAGAAATGGTAGCATATTTTAATTAAAATATGTAAGCGGTTACTTTTAGGGACTATAAATTGGAGGGTACAATATGACATATACACAAAACTTTACAGTGGTAGGAGATAGCCTCGCTCTATCCGCTATCGTGGCAGTAATTCCAATACTTTATTTCTTCTGGGCATTGGCAGTGAAGAGAATGAAAGGGTATCTGGCAGGGCTCACGACGCTAATGATTGCTTTGATATTGGCGGTTATTGCATTTGGAATGCCAACACAAATGGCGATTATGTCTGCTACACACGGGGCAGTATACGGGGTCTTGCCTATTGGTTGGATCATTATCAGTTCAGTTTTCCTTTATAAATTAACCGTAAAAACAGGACAATTTGATATTATTCGTAATTCAGTTGTTTCACTTACGGAAGACCGCCGTCTTCAGGCACTATTGGTAGCGTTCTCATTTGGGGCATTTCTTGAAGGAGCCGCTGGTTTTGGTGCACCTGTTGCCATTTCTGCTGCACTTCTTGTTGGTCTTGGATTCAATCCTTTATATGCAGCTGGCTTGTGTTTAATTGCCAATACAGCACCGGTTGCATTCGGTGCAATAGGAGCACCCATTATCGCGCTTGAGGGACCTACCGGAATTTCTGCGATGGAGATTTCAAAAATGGTTGGACGCCAATTACCGTTTTTATCTGTAGTCATACCATTTTATTTAATCGTGATTATGGCAGGCTTTAAAAAAGCCTTCGAAGTCATGCCTGCAATTTTAGTAACTGGTATTACTTTTGCAGTAACACAATACTTAAGCTCTAACTTCCTTGGACCAGAACTTCCGGATATTTTATCGGCTCTTGTTTCATTACTTGCTTTAGCAGTTTTCCTTAAATTTTGGAAACCGAAAACTATCTTCCGTTTTTCAGCCGAACAAGAAATGGCTGCAACACTTGCTGTAAATGAACCTTCTGGCCACAAGCCAACTTATACAGGCGGACAAATTTTTAAAGCGTGGTCACCATTCCTAGTTTTAACGGGAGTAATCTCCCTTTGGGGAATTCCAACCATAAAGCAGGCTCTAACAGGACACTATGAAGGAACAAATGTTGTTTTATCAACTATTAATTCTATAGGGCATGCATTATCGTTTATACCAAATGTTCCTTTATTAAATAATAAGATTATAAACGCTGCGGGAGAAACGATACCTGCCTTTTACAAGCTGGAATTGCTAGGTGCTGCTGGTACAGCGGTTCTGATTGCAGCAATCATTACGAAATATATTGTAAAAATTTCTTGGAAGGATTGGATAGTTACATTCGGTGAAACACTAAACGAACTTAAATTTCCCATTATCACAATAGCGTCTGTTGTAGGATACGCTTATGTAACAAACTCTTCAGGAATGAGCACATCTATGGGTATGGTATTGGCGAAAACAGGATTTTTATTCCCTTTCTTCTCTCCTATACTAGGCTGGCTAGGAGTGTTCATTACTGGTTCTGATACTTCAGCCAACTTACTATTCGGTAACATGCAAAAAGTTACAGCTACTTCAATAGGCATGGATCCGGTGCTCGCAGTGGCAGCGAACTCTTCAGGCGGAGTTACCGGAAAGATGATTTCACCTCAATCAATTGCAGTAGCTTGCGCCGCAGTAGGCCTAGCAGGGAAAGAATCTGATTTGTTTCGCTTCACAATAAAGCATAGTATTATACTGGTGATTATTGTTGGAATCATGACATATTTGCAGAATGGGGTGTTATCCTGGATGATTCCTTAAGTAAGATTGCAAAGCAAATATCTTTATTTAGTGTCAATATGAGTTGATAAAAATAAGAAAAACACCATTTAAAAGTCGCAAGTATGTCAACGTATATTAGTATTGGTACCTTTCTAAATGCCTTGTTAATAGGCCCAATCATGGATTTTTTCTTACATCTCAACATTCTTCCATATGAAATGCTGGGCTTTGGAATACAATAAGTGATTATTCAAAAAAAGGGGAGAACATGTCATCCAGATGACTTGTTCTCCCCTTTTTTCTTTTTCTTTATAAAGAGAAGGAGTTAAGTAAAAATACATGAATTAGATGTAACAGCATTAGACATTACCTTTTTTAGGTTCGCAGACCTAATCGGGAATGCTGTTCTCTTATAACCTTTTTAACCGTTTGTCCGCCATTCGCCCCGATGCACAACCTGCTCTAGAGTACCCGCTTTTGCATATGTACTAACCACCGAGTTAGATAGCTTCTTGAGAGTGATGGGAATAATTATACTGATGGTCCTAAATACAGGAAAAATTCCTCGAATATGACGAGTTTCTTCTATTAGACGTATCAAATCGCGAACAGGAAAACCAAGAACTCACGAAGGAAATTCATCTCATTTAACTGGAAAGCAAGGGACATTATCTTCGATAATAAAATAAATATGGGTGAAATCGAAGAAATAAAGAATTTGTATTATAACGGAATTAATGTAATCCCGCTTCCCGTTTTTTTGAAAGTTTTCTAATACAAATAAGGAATGCTTAGCTTAATGGGTTTTTATGTAAAATCAAAAAGGAAAAAGGGGCTTTTAAGCAGCCCCATGGATTGAAAAAGGTAATTAATTTTGATATTTACCTGGTTGGAATTTTAAACGTCTCAAATATAGAACCCTATGTTAGAAGTGAACTCAAGGGAGTTTTTGTTTTTGCTCTGTTTTAATTAACTAGCTTTATCCATATCTATTTGGTTTGAATTCTTCCCTAACATGGAAACGGCCACGATAGAAATTAGACAAGCGACAATAAGATAAATACTGATTGGAACAGAACTACTAAAGGTATTTAATAAATACACACATAGTAATGGAGATACACCTTGGATTGCAGCTGAAAGCTGATAGCCTAATGACGTTCCGCTATACCTTAGATTGGCCGGAAAACACTCTGCAATCATTGCTGCTAAAGGTCCATAGACTGCTCCAGCACCAAGAATAGATAAACACATTGCTACAATAACCAATACTGTTATCTTTGTATCCATAAGCCAGAAGAATGGGAATGCAACTAAAATGGTTAATAAACTGCCAATATAAAATACGACTTTCCTATTATATTTGTCTGATAAATGTGCCGCATAGAGGATCACAATGATTTCGACTATTGCTACTAATAAGATGGTATTAGTTAGAAACTGTTTATCTAATTGTAGATATTCCGTCCCATAGCTTATAGCAAAAGTGGTAAAAACATAGAAAGGAATACCTTGTGCTAAACTGGATAAAATAACTAGAAATAATGCTTTAGGATATTTCTTAATAACTTCTATAACTGGTTTATTTGCTAGTCGATTTTCTTTCTTCATTTTTGTAAATTGAGGTGAATCTGCTACCCCACGTCGTATAATAAAACCGATCACAACAAGCACAATACTAATCAAAAATGGAATTCTCCATCCCCAACTATAAAAATTATCTCCTGTTAAAAAGATCGTGAGGGAGACAACTCCTGAAGATAGGAGCAATGCAATTGGGGATGCTATTTGTGTCATACTTCCCATTAACCCCCTACTTTTCTTAGAACTCCATTCTACAGATAGTACAACTGAACCTCCCCATTCACCACCGGCCCCAAAACCTTGGCAAAAACGCAAGAATACTAACAGAATAGATACAATAATACCTGCATTTTCGTATGTCGGTAATAATCCAATGAGTGTACTACTTATCCCCATTAACAAAAGAGTAGTTACTAACGTTGCTTTTCGTCCAATGCGATCCCCATAACTACCGAAAAAAGCAGCTCCAAGAGGACGTGCAAGGAATCCTATAAACAGTGTAGCGAATGATTGTATTAACCCTATGTATGGATCTGATTCCGGAAAAAACAATTTTGGAAATACTAAAGCAGCCATCGTTCCGTATAGAAAGAAATCATACCATTCTATTGATGTTCCAACTATGCTGGCAAGGGCAGCTTTTTTAGCTTGCTTCTTTCGCTGTTCTTCAGTCATATTGTCGTAATTCAATTCATTTGCCATTTTTCTCACCATCACTTTATTTAAAATTTTAATACAAAAAATTTCATTATACCATTGCTCGTATACAATAAAGTATCATGCTATATATTAAAAACTATAAGACCTAACTCATCGACTTTCCGATGCTACTCACTTCGTAAGAATACCATTACTATAACCGCACCATTTCAACAGAAATGCAGCATATGTTTTTGTCACCCTTTTGACACTGTCAAGGTCAACCCACTCATTCGGTGCGTGAAGACCCTCTCCTGTCGGGCCGTAGCAAGTGGCAGAAATGTCATAGTATAGGTTATAAAATCTTGCATCAGTGGTGGCTGTGAAGGATCCAACTTCCAGCGGTTTTTCTTCAACGGCCATATGCGCCAAGTTTAAAACATCAAATAACTCTTGATTTGGATCAATTGAAAATCCTTCCGCATGAAAGCCGTAAAATGTAATTTCCGGAGGATTTTCACTTAACCACTCATCCTTTTCCGCAGCAGCTAACAAATATGACTTTATATCGTCCTTTACATCCTGCGGGTTAACCCCCGGCGGAAATCCAACTCTTGCTTCAATAGTACATTCGGAAGGAACAGTTGAAGGCCAATCACCAGAATGGATTTTCCCGATATTTATATTATATGGATGAGGGTGCTCATCAAAATCCTTGTGTCTTTTTTGGCTGTTCAATGTTTTTTCATAATCCAGAAGAGCATTGATCATTTTATAACTTTCAATAATTGAGTTTACAGCTTTGTCTGCCTTTTCAGTATGTGCACCTAAACCTTTGACCTTAACCCTGACCCATGCTACACCAACCTGAGCAATCAGCCCTTTTTGTCCAAGTACGGGTTCGGGAATAAGGGCGGCATCTGCTTTAAATCCTTCTTCTATCGCAGCAAGAGCACCATTTCCCGTACACTCTTCTTCTGTTACTGTTTTGATAATGACATTGGATGAAAGCTTGATTCCTGCATCGCGCACCGCTTTTAACGCAAAGATCATAGCAGCCACACCTGATTTCATATCAGCTGTTCCACGGCCGTACATTTTATTTCCGACGATTTCTGCACCCCATGGATCATGTTCCCAAAAAGAAACAGGTTCTGGGCTGACAACGTCTATATGCCCTTGAAAGATAACACTTTTACCTTTCTTGTCGCCTTCTGCACGATATTCACCAATAACAACAGGCCTTTCATCATATGTCCATTCAGGTTCCGAGTAACCAGGATGTGAGGATAGCTTTTCGGGATCGGGAATCACTTTTGATACAGATAAATCTAGCTCTTTTTCCAAAAAATCAGCGATGAAGTGTTGGATAGGTGCTTCGTTGCCAAGCGTTGAGGGGAATTGACAAAGCTTTTGCAAAAAGCGGATTTCTTCCTCCCATGACTTGTCTACCTGATCGAATACGTTTTCAAATATCATATTGATTTCTGTTTTCATAACGTTCTTTCTCCTTACCTTTGAAGTCTGTCTTTCCGGTTTGCAAATCGAAGTACTAGTTCAAGCAATACCTGTACTCCTTTTTCTATATCGTCATCTGAGCTGAACTCCTCTTCACAATGGCTGACCCCGCCAATACTTGGGATGAATATCATTCCCGTAGGGGCCATTTGGTTCATAAATTTGGCATCATGGCCTGCTCCGCTGATTAACTTCATTGAACTATAGCCGAGCTTATCCGCTGCCAATTGGATTTCGCTTACAATTTCTGTGGAAAATTTTTCGGCTTTTATTTCCATAAGATCTTTGATAAGGAGATCCATGCTATCAATGAGTGCCATTGTACTTAGCTTTTCTTTCAGTTCCTTTGTAATCAGCATCCTGATTGCATCTTCCGGGTGACGAATGTCAATTGAGAAAACCACTTGACCCGCAACCGAATTCGTGACGTTTGGAAGAGACCGAATCTGACCAATAGTAATCAACGAGCCGGGAAAGCTTTCATATGACTTGTAAACATCTTGGATCATCTTTGCCGCACTCAACATGGCATCGTTCCTATTTTCCATCGGGGTCGTGCCCGCATGACTTGTCCGTCCGGTAATGACGACTTCAAGGGTACTGATCCCTTGAATACCTGTGACGGCACCAATACTTTGACGGTTTGCTTCAAGAACAGTACCTTGCTCAATGTGCAGTTTAAAATAACAATACATTTCTTTTAGCCTATTTTCAGAAGAACCTTTATACCCGATTGTTTTTAATTCATCTACAAATTTCAAATGATCTTTATCTACAATCTTTAATACTTCACCTTGTGTAATGGCATTGGCTACAATACCTGATCCGAGCATGGATGGTATAAATCTTGCTCCTTCTTCATTTGTAAAGTTTACAATTTCAATAGGTCTATCAGTCTCAATTCCATAATCATTCAGTGTCCTAACTACTTCGAGTGCTCCCATTACCCCTAGAATTCCGTCGTATCTCCCGCCAATTCGCTGAGTATCAAGATGTGATCCCATTACAACAGGATTTGCATCGGGATTTTTACCCGGTCGGCGTCCGTACATATTTCCTGCATCATCAATGCGGATGTCAAGCCGGCATTCCTTCATCCATTCCATAAATATATCTCTTATTTTTCGATCATCTTCACTAAGAGCCAATCTGCAAAGACCCCCGTTAGGTAGAGCCCCATAGTTAGCACTCGTATTTATCGTGGAAAGGAGCCGTTCTTTATTAATTTTGTAAAAATCTTCACTTATGTGAGGTCTTATTGAGCGATTTGGAAATTTCTCAGTTTTCATCACATATCACCTCCTGTCATTTAAAAATGCAAAAATCATGCCAAAAATAAAGAAGATATAAGTCTGTTTTCATGTGTTTTTTTGAAAAATTAATAGAAAATTTCGAAAAAAAGGGGTAAAATTTTTACAAATCAACTCGACTGATTCGTTATCAACTCGATTTTTTTTATATTTTTGCCATTTAAATATAGCTGAATCGAAATAGACTCAATAAATAGGAATGGAGGAATAGATTTGGAGAGGTTGTTTGACTTATTTCATCAAAATCCAGAATTATTTATTGGCATTTTGGAATCTATTAATGATGCAATCTATATTACAGATCAGGAAGGAACAACATTGTGGATTAATACCGTGAGTGAAACGATGTTCTGTCTTCCGAGGAGTGTAATTATTGGAAGGAATGTTAGGGATCTAGAAAGGGAAGGCGTATATAAACCATCTGTAATCCGTAAGGCTCTGGAAGAAGGTAAAAATGTTAGTGTTGTACAAGAAGTTGCCGAAGGAAGACGATATATTGCAACAGGTCATTTGGTTAAAAATAAAGAAGGGAGAGTTATTGCCGCTGTCGCTCATAGCAGAGATATTACAGAAGTAGTAAAAAACGCAACGAAACTTCAGGAAATTGAAGAGTTATTGGATAAATACAGTACTTATATTAGAAAGCTTGCACATGTGAGAGAAAATAGGAATGGAGTTGAATATATCAATTTTGGTTGGAAAAGCAATAGCCGCGTTACGGCTAATAAAATTATTGAAAAGATTGCCGCAGTAGACACAATGTCCTTAATCGTGGGTGAGACAGGTTCGGGTAAAAGCCTGACGGCGGAAAGGATTCATTCACTAAGCAAAAGAAGAACCGGACCTTTCGTAGAGATTAATTCTGCATCTATACCCGAATCCTTGCTGGAGTCTGAATTATTCGGCTATGAAAAAGGGTCATTCACCGGGGCAACTTCGAAGGGGAAACCGGGTTTAATTAAAGCCGCGGAAGGCGGAACTTTATTTTTGGATGAAATAGGCGAAATACCGTTACACTTGCAAGCAAAAATATTACATTTTCTTCAATCGAAAACATATTTGCCGATTGGTGCCAGGGAGCCTCAACAAGCGGATGTACGTATTATTGCAGCAACTAATAGGGATTTGGAAAGTATGGTAACTGAAGGTACTTTCCGTTCGGATTTATTTTATCGAATGAATGTATTAACCGTGAAAATGCCTGCTTTACGTGAAAGCCGTAACGATATTGAGGATCTGGCCATTTATTATTTAAATCTGTTTAATGATAAATATAATAAAAAAAAACACTTCTCAGATGGGGTTGTCAAAACATTTTTGCAATATGACTGGCCTGGGAATGTGCGTGAGCTGGAAAATTTAATCGAACGTCTTGTGATTTTGTCAGAGGACGAGTTAATTGAAGATAAAGACCTACCCCAGAAAATGATGAAACAAAACATCACTTCCAGTGTACCATATCATTCAAATAAAGCGACTATGCCAGAGATACTGGAAGAAATGGAAAAGAAGATGATCATAGATGCCATAGAAAAAGGAAACTCGACAAGAAAAGCCGCAAAATTTTTAGGTGTTACGCAATCATTACTCATGAGGAGAATAAGAAAGTATAATATCCAGCTGGTGGTTGAAGAGAGTAAAACCTTTGTGAAATAGGGTAGTGGTAGACTTTTTTGTATTCCGGAAAAGGGCGCGTTTGTGTAATAAGCTCAATGCTTTTTAATAACGAGCCATGCATCGGAGAAATAGTTAAGACTAATTCTCCCCGATTTTTCACTCATTTTGTGAAGTTGTCATGTTAATACTTTATATCAATAGAAAAAACCACTTCCTATCATTTTCATTAGGGAGTGGTTTTTTTGTAGGGATCAACTATTTGTTTAATTGTGAGTGCAGCAACTCTAGTTCTTCAATAAATAAAGATAAGGTAGGATTCTTATTTATTTTCTTCCAAGAAGCCAAAACATCAAATTTAAGATTGTCTCCTTCAATGTCAATAAAACGAAGTGTAGGAGGAGCGTATAGCTGTAGATATTTCGGAAGAATGGTAATGCCGATATCTGAATCCACCATCATGTACACTGCTTCAATCCGTGAAGCTGTACTAACCAAGTTTGGAGAGAAACCATGATTGGCACATGCAGCCAGCAATAAATCAAAACCTGGAGGAGCTTCATGCCTGTCTAGCATGACAAAAGGTTCATGGGCTAATTCCGAAATGTTGATACTTGTTCTATTCGCAAGGGGGTGGTCTTGATTTAAGATAATACAATGGGATTGTGTCCATAAAGTTTTGTATTCCAGTCCACCAATACTTTGTAACCCAAGTGAAAGTGTGAAAGCTATGTCTAGTTCATCGGATTTTAATTTCTCAATCATTTGCCCAACTTGATAATAGCTCAACCTTATTTTTACATTTGGGTGCTTGCGTCTGAATTTTCGAATCAAAAGGGGCAAAAATTCTCTCACGGGTACGCTCAATAAGCCTATATTAAGTATCCCAATTAACCCTTCCTCAGCTTGCTGGACATTTTCAATCGACTCTTCAAGCTTCTTTATGATCTCCTTTGCATCTTTCAAAAAAACAGCTCCAGCGTTGGTCAATTGAACGGAATGTTTATCTCGTAGGAAAAGCTTTACACCTAATTTTTTTTCTAAAAGGGCGATCTGTTGACTCACAGCAGGTTGTGCTACAAACAATTCCTTTGATGCTACCGTGAAATTTAAGTGTTCAGCAACTGCAATAAAATAACGCAATGGACGAATGTCCATCCCCAATCTCCTCCTGAACAGCTTGAAAATTTAAAAGATTATGAATTTATTATAAAAGGAATCTGAAAAATAAACAAACGTTATAAGGAAAAGGTTATTACCATGATTATTTTTTGGTATTTCCAAAAATAAGAGGTTTTATATATATTTTAGTTATGGAAGAACAAGACGAAGGCTCGATACCTGAGAATGAAGTGGCAGTAAGCAAGAAACGAGCAATAAGGCATACATGGATGCTAGCTTATTTTCCTGAAGGTACCCAGAGTGATGTATGGGAGAAAAATCTTGATGCCACGATCGCTTCTTCTTTTGCTCTGTTTCCAAATTCAAAAAACATGGAAAACCGTTGTGCAAAGGGGAACCGAACATTTTCCCTTAAAAATGTATACGTTTCCAAACATTGAACAGTTGATATGGCTGCTCGAGTTGCAGAAGTTTCGGCTTTATTATCATTAGTTGAAGCTGTTTTATCGAAAAAGAAAACGTTTACACTGAAAAGTGGCATTCTGGGGAAGGAAAGGCAGTTCGCTCCCTCACTTTTTTAAGCGAGGGGTTTTTAATTTTAGTAGAGGGATTCTAAAGGGAATTTGTTGTGTATAGGGGGTGAGTAGTGTACCCGATTGGAACTATTAAATGATAGGAGGTATTACAATGCTAGATAATTTACAAGAAAAAAAATCAGGCGTTGTTCGTACTGTTCTTGGACTAGTGCCTGCTCAAGAATTAGGTGTTGTGCTCATTCATGAATCACTTCTTTCTGTGATGCCTGGTGCGGAGTATGCACCAGAGATCGATATGGATAGAAGTAAGATATTTGAGGAATTAAAGCGTCAGCTTACGGAATTTCGTAGACTTGGTGGAAAATCAATTGTAGATCGTAGCGGTATGTTCCACGGTCGTGACGTAAAGCTTTATGAAACTCTTTCTAGAACAACAGGTATACATATCGTAGCGTCAACAGGTTTAGGACCTGAGCCGATGTTAAGTGGATACTTTGTTACACCACAAAAGAATCCGCCTACACCATGGTCAGCAGAACAATTTGCTGATTTGTTCGCAAAAGAGGTGACAGAAGGAATCGTTGTACCACGTATTGAACGTTCAAGTTCAGCAGGATTAGTGACGTCAATCGCAAGTCAAAGTGGTATTACAGAAAAAGAAATTAATCTTTTCCGTGGATCTGCACAAGCAGCTCTCGCAACAGGAGTACCTGTATCAGTTCAATACGGTACGGATGCTGTAAATGATCTGGAAATTTTATTAGGTGAAGGCATTGCACCAAACCGTGTCATCATCGGAGGGCTTGACCGTCTAGATGCTGTCCGCCGTAAAGAAGCATTCGCTGTTGCGCGTCACGGTGCCAGGGTGGCATTAGACCATGTTGGTTGGGCTACAAACGATGGCTACGTGAACGATGAAGAACGTGCAAAGTTAATTTTAGCATTATTTAAAGAAGGTTTTGGTGATTGTGTCCTAATTTCAACAAATGCAATTGGCGTTGCAAAAGGTCATGATTCAAAAGAGCTTGGTTTCGATTACTTACTAACAAAATTTGTTCCAACCTTACGTAGAGTAGGTGTAACTGATAAACAAATTCGCATTTTATTAGAAGAAAACCCACAACGTGTATTTACTGTTAATGCTTCAGCAGCTACAGAAAAAGAATCTGTTTTGGTAACAGAGCAAAACTAAACGTGAGGAGTGAATAAAGGATGGGTAAGGTAAATACGGTTTTAGGGCCAATCGCGACGGAAGACTTAGGGATTACGGCAATGCACGAGCATGTTGGGTTCGGTCTACCTGGATGTGACTTAGATACACAATGGTGGAAAAAACCTGAAGAAGCGTTTGATGTTACAGTACAAAAGTTACGTCGCTTCCGTGAACACGACGGTAAAACATTCGTAGACTGTACAGGGATTGGAAACGGACGCGATATCGAATATTTCCAAGTGCTTTCACGAAAAACAGGGGTCAATATTATTGCTGTTACAGGCTTTGTAGCAGGTGACTCAGCTCTACCATATTTCCGTAACAAACCAGTCGAATATCTTACGGATTTATTCATCCATGAAATTACAGTTGGTATTGACGGTACGAGCGCAAAAGCTGGTGCTATTAAAGTAGGGGTAAGTCGCGGTGGTAAACTAAGCGAACTTGATAAACGCATTTACCGTGCAGCTGCACGTGCAGCATTACAAACGGGTGTCCCGATTATTACACATTTATGCGTAGATGCTGAATCTGCAATTGCAATCTTCGATGAAGAAGGCTTACCACTTGATCGCGTACTTATGGGGCATGCTGATGATGGCGGATATCTCGATGAAGACCGTGATACGATGATTGCAGAATTAGGTGGATGGGTAGGCTTCGATACAATTGGCTATGACAGTGAGATGGAAGGTTCACCATATTGGTCACGTCCTCGTCAAGATCGTGTTGAACATTTCCTTCGTTTCCTTGATAAAGGTTTTGTTGACCGTGCACTTATTTCAGCTGATGCCAACTGCTGTGCTCTTGGCTGGCCAGGATTAAAAGGACATTCAGTAAACTACCTGTTTGAAGAATTCTTACCAGATCTTCGTAAAGCGGGTGTTGGTGAAGAAGTATTTGAACAACTTTTAGTACACAATCCTGCGAAAATTCTAACTATGCAAAAACCTCGTTCATTCATGAAAACGGTAGTGTTAACACAAAAGGTCTAAGAAGGGCAGTGTCTACTTCTTATTCTAGAAGCCTACACTCCACTTTCATTACTCGCTTTGATCTGTGAAAAGTGACGAGATATGATTTCGTAAAATAGTTGAACAACATCGCGGGAGGATAACGAATATGAGTATTAAAGGATTGGCCTATATTGCAGGGGCGTTCGAGCACTCACTGCGTAAGGCTCCGAATAAATCCGTTGCTGCTTTACATGCAGAATGTGCGAAAGGTGCATTAGAAGATGCTGGACTAGCATTTGCAGATGTAGACGGATATTTTTGTGCTGGTGACGCTCCGGGTGGTGTGCTGTCTATGGTCGATTATTTAGGTCTCAATGTACGTCATGTAGATGGTACAGACACTGGCGGGTCATCGTACATTGCCCATGTATCCCATGCTGCACAAGCAATCGCAGCTGGCAAATGTAATGTTGCATTAATTACAATGGCGGGTCGTCCACGTTCAGAGGGCAGAAGTGGTGTCAAACAGAAGATCGTTGGTGCAAATGTTCCAGATACACCGTTTGAACTTCCTTTTGGACCGACTGCTGTCAATGAGTACGCGATGGCTACAATGCGTCATATGCATGAATATGGCACGACAAGTGAACAATTAGCATGGGTCAAAGTCGCAGCTTCACATCATGCCAGGCATAATTCAAACGCAATGCTGCGTGATTTAGTGACGGTTCATGACGTACTTGAGTCCCCTATAATTGCTGATCCATTACATAAACTGGATTGCTGTGTAGTAAGTGACGGTGGTGGTGCTTTAGTTGTCGTAAAACCCGAGATTGCCCAAAGTCTGAAGCGTCCACTTGTCCGAGTGATGGGTTGTGGCGAAGCACCTAAAGGATTACTTGGCGGCAAAACGGATCTTACGTTTACAGGCGCTATTTGGACAGGGCCTAGAGCCTTTGAGGAGGCTGGGGTCTCACCTCAAGATATTAAGTATGCGTCCATTTATGATAGCTTCACAATTACGGTGTTAATGCAGCTTGAAGATTTAGGTTTTTGTGAAAAAGGCGAGGGTGGAAAATTCGTCGCTGATGGGAACCTGATTTCAGGAGTAGGTAAGCTCCCAATCAATACGGATGGTGGCGGGTTAAATAACAATCACCCAGCAAGCCGAGGTGGCATCATTAAAGTGATAGAGGCTGTCCGTCAGCTACGTGGTGAAGCACACCCGCAAGTGCAGGTGGAAGATTGTGACATCGCGTTAGCTCATGGTACTGGTGGCGGATTAGCAAGCCGTCACGGTAGTGCAACACTGATCATGGAGAGGGTGTAGTAGAATGGGAACTCAATATCAAGATAGAACGATGGCGGTCCCTGAGATTCATCCAGAACACAAGGAATATTGGGATGCTGCTGCAGAAGGAAAGCTTCTGATAAAGCAGTGCGATTCTTGTGGTGAGTATCATTATTATCCACGTGTGTTATGCCCGTATTGTATGAGCGAGAAAACGAAATGGAAAGAAGCAAATGGCACTGGTAGTATCTACACTTTTAGTGTGATGCGACGAGGAGTGTCATATGCCATCGCCTTAGTTGAGCTCGATGAAGGTCCAAAAATGATGACAAATATCGTCGATTGTGATCTAGATACGTTGCATATCAATCAAAAGGTAAAAGTGGTATTCAAGCAAAGTGGCGATGAAGATAATCCAGGTTCTTTTGTACCGTGCTTCACACCTGCCTTAGGATTTTAATGAATAGGCTTGCTACTTCGCATAATAAAAAATCAGATTATTGTGAAGATTGTTGATTTTCTATTAATTGAACTGTCACTTTACAGATTCAAAACATACTTAGAAAGGCTAAGAAGAGGAGCGAATTTAAATGATTATCACTAAGGACGTACGCATTAAAATGCGTGACGGCGTGCATATCGCTGCAGATATTTACCGTCCTGAAGGCACAGAAAAAGTACCAGCATTACTTGCTCTTAGCCCATACGGTAAAGAACTACAAGCGCAAGCGCTAACATTACCTCCACAAGCACGTCCAAGTCATCTATGGAACGGAGCGATTGAAGCAGGTGACATTCGTGAAGTAGTATCACGAGGTTATGCTCATATTATCGCAGACATACGTGGTACAGGCGGTTCCGAAGGTCAGATGTGCGGTAACTATAATTCTGGTGGTCATGGAGATGGAAAAGATATCTATGACATCGTGGAATGGATGGCTGAGCAAGATTGGTGTGACGGAAATATCGGGATGATCGGTATTTCATACTTTGCATCTGTTCAAATTTTAGGTGCAGCGGAGCAACCACCACACTTAAAAGCAATCTTTGCTAACGGTGGTCACTACGATCTGTATGAGCTTTGTTATCACGGCGGTATCATGTGGTTAATGCCACGTGCTTCTCGTGAAGGACGCGGCGGCGATAGTGGTAATGCATTCAATAACGTTTCAAGTAAGAGCTCGAAAGTATTCACTCCAGGAGAGCTTAAAGAAAAAACGCAAGAGCGCTTAAACGATCCAGATATCTCACATTGGTCAGATTTCGTTCACCTTTTACATTATCAAGATCGGCACGAATTGTGGATAGATTACTTATTAAATCCACTTGATGGCCCATTCTGGCAAAAAGATAGCGCATTAGAAGTAGCCCATAAAGTAGAAATCCCAACTTACTTCCAAGCAAAATGGGGGCGCGGTTGGAACGTTGAAGGCACAATCGAATGCTTCCATAAAGTATCAGGCATTAAAAAGCTTGATGTCCAAGCGCTTCCACCAATGTTAGAGCGTCCATTCCATGAAAGCCATGATGAAATGTTCCGCTGGTATGATTACTGGTTAAAAGGCATTGACAATGGCATTATGGACGAACCAACAGTGCAGTTCTCTGTAGAAGGTTCTTACAAATGGCGTAATGAAGATAACTGGCCATTGCCATATGAAGAAAAGAAAGAGTTCTACTTACGTCCTCGCCATAAAATTAGCGAGAAACCGGAGCCATTAACATCTGAATATGCACATCCAGATGGCTTCTACCAAGCGCCATTAACAGTAACAACAACATCCGAAACGATTAAATGGACGAGTGATAAATTCCTAGAGACTGCAGAAATGACAGGTACAGGGGCATTATATATCCATGTAGAAATCGATACAGATGATACAAACTTCATTGCGAAGCTTTATGAGGTAGATCCAGGTGGCAAACGTACGTTAATGACATCAGGTTATTTAAAAGCATCTCATCGGGAACTAAATGAAGAAAAATCAACATACGGTGAGCCTTGGCATCCACACAACCGTGTGGTACCAGTACCGCCTGGTGAAATTATCGAGTATGCGATTCGGTTATATCCATTCTCATTCTTAATTAAACCAGGACATCGTATTGAACTAGAGCTTGCATGTAACGAACCACTTGATGGAGAAGATGCAAAATTATTACCACCAGATAGCTATCACCTACCGTGTGGACGTGCGACTGCGCACAAAATCTATCGAGATGCAGAGCACCCATCACGTTTAGTATTACCGGTAATTCCTAAAGAATTCGACGTTACAAACAAATTAACCAAATAATGGTGCGCTGAATTGGCTGCATCTCCTGCTAAAGAACATCCACAGCACCTCTTCTTAAATAGAAGGCGTTGAGGTCATAAACTAGATTATAGGGGTGAAAAACATGACAAATTCAGTACGTGTTATACCGATCGAATGTAAATTTGGTCGAACATCTGCGTATGCCTACTATATCGACGCACCGGAGCCTGCACTTATTGATACAGGAATTGCCTCCTCAGCTTCACAGGAAATTGAGAAAGTTCTTGCCGAGCATGGCCTACGAATTGAGGATATACGCTGGATTCTTCTGACTCACGGGCACGTTGACCATCTTGGTGGTGCCCGAGCGATTTGGGAGAAAACAAGGGGGGGCGCAGAAGTTGTGATTCCTCAAAAGGAAGCATATTTACTACGTAATCGTAGTGCACACATTACAGATTACAAACAGCTTCAAGGTCAATACTTGGATGTGGAAACGCAGGAAAAGCATACCGCCATCCTGCTCAACGATATCGGAGAAGATCTGGAGCCAACAGTAGAAGTTGTTGGTGGCGATCGCTTATTACTTGGTGGTGATGTGTCGATTACGGTAGTGGAAACGCCAGGACACTCTATCGGATCGGTGACATTTGTCCTTGATGGCGTGAACTGGGCTTTTGCAGCCGACGCTGTGCAAATGTATGGTGGGGCGCAAAGTAGGATTCCTACCATTGAACACCCTGCTTACTATCGCCAAAGCTTACAGCGTCTTCTCGAAGAAGTGCGTCCGAAGCGCTTGTACTTAGGACATCATTTTAGGAACGCAAACGGAGAGATTGTCAATCCACAGGTAGATGGAGATGAGGTTGCTGCTGTGCTTCGAGCAAGTCTAGAAATGGATGCGAAGCTGGCTGACGTTCTTCAGCGACACTTATCGATAGATGCACAGTTCACTGAAAATGATGGACTATATGGACCGTTTGGATCTATTGCTGATGAGATTGGCTATACAGGGGATCCACGGAACTTACCTTGCGCGTACTTTGTGACGATGCATGGTTATAAAGAAGAACTTATTATTGCATATAAATGAGAGGGGGAAAATCTAAATGATCCAGAAGAAGTTTGAAAATGCAGCAAAAGCTGTTGCAGATATGCATGATGGGGCAACGTTGCTCGTTGGTGGATTTGGGGGAAGCGGATTACCGTCATATCTTGTTGCCGCCCTTGTGGAGCAGGGAGCTAAGGATCTGACGGTTGTATCAAATAATATTGGCGCAGTTAGCGACGGTGTGGCAGCGCTTATTAGCAACAATCAAGTACGAAAAATTATCTGCTCTTTCCCTGTTGGTCCACACGCTGATGATCTGATTGAGCGTCTCAAAAAAGGAACTATAGAATTAGAGATTGCCCCTCAAGGAACATTAGCGGAGCGAATCCGTGCAGGTGGAGCAGGAGTCCCAGCCTTTTACACTCCAACAGGGGCCCACACCGAACTTGGAGAAGGTAAGGAAACGCGTACATTCGATGGGCAAATGCACCTCTTAGAGCATGCAATCAAAGGCGATTACGCTTTTATTAAAGCACATCGGGCTGACCGTTGGGGCAATCTTGTTTACCGGAAAACACAGCGCAACTTTAACCCGGTGATGGCAACAGCGGCAAAAACAACAATTGCTGAAGTAAACGAAATTGTAGAGGTCGGAGAAATCGATCCAGAAACAATCGTAACATCCAGTGTCTTCGTACATCGTTTAGTGCAAGCTGAAGCGCAACATGAAGGGAAGGTGTTAGTGAATGAGTAAAGACCAACAACAAGTAATTGGATGGACAATGCCTGAATTGGCTTCTCGAGTAGCGATGGATCTAGAAGATGGATGGTTCGTGAATTTAGGGATTGGTTTACCGACGCTTGTAGCCGATTTCATTCCTGAAGGTCGAGAAATCATTTTCCATAGTGAGAATGGTCTTCTTGGGTTAGGTCCAAAACCTGATCCTGGTGAAGAAGATATGGACCTTGTGAATGCCGGAAAAGAACCAATAACATTAAGACCGGGTGGTTCCTATTTCTCGCAGTCAGAATCATTTGCAATGATCCGTGGCGGTCACCTTGATGCAGCAGTACTTGGGGCATTCCAGGTCTCTAAGTACGGTGATCTTGCGAGTTGGAAACTTCCTAACGCGACTCTTGGACGTGTAGGAGGAGCCATGGACCTGACTGTTGGCAGCAAGCGTGTTTTTCTCTTTATGCAACATACTACAAATAAAGGAGAGGCGAAAATCGTTGAGGAATGTTCGTTTCCACTGACTGCGCCTCACTGTGTAAATCGTATCTATACAAACCTTGCGGTAATCGATGTGACAGATTATGGCCTTGTCGTACGGGAACTCGCTCCTGGCGTTACATTCGAATACGTGCAGGAATATACTGCAGCTCCTCTTAAGCTACATGCGTCCAGCGACATGCAATCAGAGGCTCTCGAAGTGAAACAATGACTAGGTACACCATAAAACATACAATTGACCGTAGCTAAAAGTAAATAATCCAGGAATGTCAGGTAGCGGATAACCTCTTTGGTTCGGGATGGAATTTTGGAGTTTGTCTTGCTTTAGGAAATTCTAAGCAATTGGGGAGTAGGCCGGTTATTTAAGATTCAAGCGTGTATCTACTATATACGACTGGGGGTTTGGGATGGCTAAAATAAATATTACCGACGTCGTTAATGAAGGTAAATTTAATCGCTTTCATTTGAGGTTATTGATTTGTTGTTGCATCATTATTGTTTTTGATATGTTCGACCTTGTTATATATGGTTCTGTAATACCTATCCTTATGAAGGAATGGTCCATATCACCTGTTCAAGCAGGAGCCATTGGTAGCTACGGATTTTTCGGAATGATGCTAGGGGCCATATTCTTTGGAGTTTTGGCTGATAAATTTGGAAGAAAAAATATCCTTATTTTAAGTGTGGTCCTATTTAGTATCTTTACGTTTTTATGTGCATTCGCACCTGGTCCATTAATGTTTTCTATTTTCCGATTTATTGCTGGAATCGGGATTGGCGGTGTCCTACCAAATGTGATTGCCATCATGACCGATTACGCACCGAAACACTTGCATAACAACATGGTATCAATCGTGATGTGTGCCTTTTCTGTTGGTGGTATTTTGGCAGGTCTTGTAGGTATTTACTTTATACCTCTTATGGGGTGGAAAAGTGTTTACTGGGTATCAGCGATTCCACTTTTGCTCATTCCTTTTGTGGTCAATTATTTTCATGATTCACCTGCTATTCTTTTGGTGAAAGGCCGAATAGACGAGCTTAGTTTGGTTCTTTCAAAAGTTAATGACAAGGTATCCTTAACATCGGATATGGAGTTTGTAATAAGTACAGAAACAGATAAAAATCCTAGTTCTCCTGTGATTGCATTATTTAAAAATAATCGTGCACTTGGTACGGTAATGATTTGGGTTGCCTTTTTCATGTGTTTGTTAATGATTAATGGGATCAGTACTTGGCTTCCTAATTTGATGTTTAGTGCTGGCTATGCTCTTAGTTCAAGTTTATCCTTTATGATTGTTTTAAATATCGGTGCTATTGTTGGAACGTTAATCCTTGGAGGTCTTGCAGATAGATATGGAGTTAAGAAGGTGCTCGTTCCGATGTTTATAATGGCAGCGGTTTCCTTGACGCTTCTTGGTTTTAAAACTAACATGATTATTCTCTATTTAATAGTTTTTATTGCTGGCGCATGTACAATGGGGGCTCAAAATATTTCATACGCTTTTGTATCACAATACTATCCTTCATTAATTCGCTCAACTGCCATAGGTTTAGCTTCGGGAATTGGAAGAATTGGTGGGATTATAGGGCCGACATTTGGAGGCTTCCTAGTTTCACTTAATTTATCTGCGCAAATGAATTTTCTTTCGTTTGCAATTCCAGGTATTATAGCGGCTATTGCTTTTTCATTGGTTCCTTTAAGGCACGCTTATGACAAAAAAACAAAAGAAATCGATATTGCATAGGAGGGGAATATTTATGAAATCAAAATCTGAATTAAGAATTGCAATTATTGGCGGGGGTATTGGTGGTGCATCAGCTGCGAATGCATTAATAGCGAAAGGAATCCGTGCAGACGTGTATGAGCAAGCACCTATTTTAAAAGAGGTTGGTGCTGGTATCGGTGTCCGTCCGCCAAGTGTAAACTGCTTTAAAAAATGGGGCTTATATGAAGAGTTAGAAAAAGTAACTGCACGAAGTAACCTCATGGAAATTATCCAGGGAGATGACCAAGTATTAATTAGAGAAACGTGGCCAGTATTAACGGGTGACGAAGCAGATGCTTATGCTCGTTTAATTCACCGTGCAGATTTATTAGATTTATTAGTAGCTCATATTCCAGAAGACCAGCTTCACTTAAACCACTGTTTAACGGAAATAATCGACCACGGTAATTATGTAGAAGTGAAATTTGAAAACGGTAAAACAATCGAAGCTGATATCGTAATTGCAGCTGACGGCATTCGCTCACTAGTTCGCAACCAAGTATTAAGCCATGTTGAGCCAGTCTATTCCGGTTACTTAGCACACCGTGTTTTAATTCCTTTCGAAGAGGCTCTTGGTATGGCTTCAGAAGAAAACGTTTTACGTATATACGTAAACGGTGATGATTCATTTTATTTATTACCATTAGAAAGTCGACGACAAGTATCTGTAGATATCACAGTACCTGGCGAGTTCGCATTGCGTCCTGTTTTAACAAAAGAACAAATTATGGATAGCTTTAGAGGTTTTGGACCTACACTTCAAAAAATTGTTGAGAATATCAAGCTAGAAGATATCGTAACGCGTCCATTAAGTGACCTTGAACCACTCTCTAAATGGAGTACAAACACTGTAACATTAGTTGGTGACGCTGCTCACGCAATGCTTCACAACCAAGGCCAAGGTGCAAACATGGCGATCCAGGATGCTGAAGTATTAGCAGAAGCAATTGCTGAAGCAGTTGCTGGAACTATAACACCTGCGGAAAGCTTGCAAAACTATGAAGAGCAGCGTAAACCAATTACAAAGCTTTACCAAGAATTATCTCGTCTATTCCCAACAGACCAAGCAAAGACTGCATTCCCTGAAAAAACTCACTTGTAAAAAAGTGGAGGCTGGTTATTTGCTGCAACATCTAATCAGGCTTCTTGTATAATCCACTTACATCATTAGAAAATATATAGTTTTTTTAGAACGAGGCATGAACTAATATCCAAGTAGGTAATACTCTGCTATTTAATTATAAAATAAAACGGAATAAATGAAAGAAGGAGGTTCTCTAGATGCCTGTACATCCCGAGATAAAAAAAGTGTTAGATTCTATTCCAGTATCTGATGAGAAACAGAAAATCATTCCAGAAGAACATAGAAAAGTGTTCAATGCACCCGTTCTACCTGTTGAAAAACGTGTACCAGTTTATTCTGTTGAAGAAAAAACAATTCCGACTTCTGAAGCGGATATACCAGTAAGAATTTATACGCCGAAGGAAGGAGATTCTTATCCACTTCTAATTTATTTCCACGGTGGAGCATTTTTTTCTGGAAATTTAGAAAGTCATGATGAAATCGTACGCCAGGTTTGCATGGAATCCGGATATAAAGTCATTTCTGTTGATTACCGTCTTGCTCCTGAACACCCATATCCTGCTGCATTAGAAGATTGCTATAACGTCACAAAATGGGCAACAGAACATAAGGATGAATTAAAATGGGATGGGAAGAACCTCGCAGTTGCAGGGGATAGTTCTGGTGGTAACTTAGTTGCTGCCGTTTCTTTAATGGCCCGTGACAAACAGGAATTTATCATTACGAGGCAAGTATTGTATTATCCATCACTAGACCTTGACTTCAGGGAATTTCGTTATCCATCATTAGTGGAAAATGGAAAGGGCTATTTTGTAGAAAGTGATCAATTAGCTGAACATAATTCCTTCTATTTATTAGGAAATGTAGATACTGATAATCCGCTTGTTTCACCAATCCGAGAAGAAAATTTAGAAAATCTTCCAACAGCACTTGTCATCACAGCAGAATATGATCCAATGCGAGATGAAGGGGAACTATTTGCTGAGAATTTTAAAAAATCTGGTGTACATGTTGAAACAAAAAGATACGAAGGTGCAACTCACGGTTTCTTAGGTAAATTCACGCATCTTGATGAATATAAAGACGTTTACAAACGTACAGGTGATTTTTTAAATAAAGAGAACTAAGGTGTTAAAGTATTTTGATAAATAAATAGACTGTCGAGGTTTTCTTGACAGTCTGATGCTACTAACTTATAGTCGCTTTCCTTTTACAAAATCGTAGAAGGTGAATTGTAAACTTCCATTGCCGCCACATATCCGTACGTATTTATCCCAATTGAATTTGAAATAGTTCAAGTCATACTCTTTCAGAGAAATTAATTGGATTGACCCATAATAGAACGTTTTATAAATCTATACTGATACTACGTAAAATAGATAGATAAATTGATTTCTATAACTGCAATATTTTTGAAAGCACTTACAAGTGATTGAACACCCAATGAAAACAATGGTTATCTTTATTAACTCTATTTGACTATGATACCTATAAATAAAATTGAAAATACTGATAGGAACTGGATGATATACGAAGCCGGTCATGGCTCGTAAAATATATTCGTAATGTTTCGAACTTTGTTTTTTGAAGAAACACCCATCATTGATTATTTCCTATTTCTTGGATTATTAATGGGGAATCAATATCCATCGCTTTCTTTACAGAAGGTTAGGCAGCCTCATTAGGCCTTGAAATCCAGATGATTGTAATTTTTACTAATCAACTCGGTATCACCGTATTTTATGATTTATTTTATTAGCTATAACAATACGTGATTTTAAGGAAGGGTGTTTTAATAATGGGAAAACCAAAGTTTTGGACTTATGAGAACAAATTGACCGTAATCTTTTTCTTTCTAATTGGATTCGTATTCTTTGACCGTTTAGCGATTAACTACTTATTCCCAATGATCTCTGTAGATTTAGGACTAAACTACACGCAATTAGGCTTGCTTGGAGCAGCTCTTGCGTTAACTTGGTCAGTCGCTGGTCCACTAGGTGGATTTATTTCAGATAAAGTGAATAATAAGAGAGCAATGTTAACAATTTTAGTATTCGCATTCTCAGTGATTTCATTATTACATGGTTTAGCACAATCATTTGCTATGTTATTCGTGCTACGTCTATTAATGGGTATTGTAGAAGGTCCACTGATTCCGCAAACACAATCGATTTTAGCAATGGAATCTTCGGAGCGTCGTCGCGGATTTAACTTAGGTTTCACAATGAACACAAGTAACGCATTATTCGGTAGCATTTTAGCGCCTGTAGCAATCGTTGCGTTAGCAACTAATTTTAACTGGCATATGGCGTTCTATTTAACGATTATACCAGGGATTATTTTAAGCTTAGTCATCTTAAAAACAGTTAAAAATCCAGATCCAGCGAAATACCATACCATGCATGCTACAAAATCGACTGAAAAAATAAAAGTAAAAGATATTCTTAAGCTCCGTAATATTTGGTTATCCATTATTGTTTTCAGCTTAGTGATGACAGTACTTATGGCATTCCAAATTTTCGGACCAACATATTTAGTCCAAGCAAAAGGTTTATCAGATACGACAATGAGTTTCGTAATGGCTGCATTCGGTGTCGGTTATGCACTTTTCGGTTTCTTAATCCCAATGCTTTCAGAGCGTACTGGTCGTAAATCGGCTTCTTTAGTATCTGGTTTGTTGTTAATTCTCGTACCATTGACAATAGTATTCGTTGATTCAGTTCCATTAATGATGGTTCTTTTATTCATCGGTGCAGCAGGTTCAGGTGTAATTGGTATGTCGATGTCAGTTATTCCTGTTGAGTCCGTTCCATTACAGTACTCAGGTCTTGCAGTAGGATTAACAATCGGTATTGGTGAATTCTTCGGTGGATTCTTAAATCCAATGGTGAATGGAGCTTTAGCAGACATGTATGGTATTCACACACCATTATTGGTAGCTACTGGTGCGGGTGTGCTGGCATTATTATTCTCATTATTCTTCAAAGAAACAGCACCAGCTAAAGTTGACTCAAAGGAAGTGCCATCAACTCCAGAGCAAGAAGTCACATCTAGTATCTAATTTTCTAAAGAACAAATTAGTCCACCTCATCTTTGAAAGATGTGGACTAATCTTGTTCTTATTCTAACTTCATAACAGATTAGGGGGGAATGTGTTGTATAAACAGAATAATATGGAGGTATTTCCCATCATTGTCCCTGCTTCCAATAAACTGAAAAGTTATAACTTTTTCTTAGTGAAACATGGGAATTCCTTAACGTTAATTGATACTGGATTGAACACAGATGATTGCTGGAATTCCTTACAAAAGACTTTAAAGAATCATGATTTCACACTTACTGATATCACGAGGATTCTGCTAACACACCATCATCTGGACCATATTGGTTTAGTCAACCGAATTGTATCTACGCATCCCATTTCTGTATACGCTCATCCTTATGCCATACTTGTACTGAAAAGAGATAAAGAATATACGAAAATGAGAATAGAGTTTTTCAGAAATCTATACAAGGAGATGGGATGTGGGGAAATCGGGGATAAACAAGTGGCTAATTTACGCAATCCTATTACTG
>NZ_JBHVQU010000031.1:0-29246 GCF_042886655.1 Peribacillus sp. NPDC058002
AGATCAACCACACCACATTACTTGGTAAATAGCAACAAAGTATGCGAAAACAGCCTTAAATTATAACGTTGCGGAGATGATGAAATATGACAGTGCCTGTATTGATTTTGACTATTATCTTAGGTTTGCTTAAATTATTAGTTACCTGCCTACCAACCGATGCAGTGAATTGGATTCTGGGTAAATTTAAAATACATTCGGAAATTAGTGGCGAGGATGCAATCGTAACCTATGATGGAAATCGTTTGGAAGGTGAAGACAAAGTTCAAGTCATTAATTATTTTAACGAAGCTAAGTTTTTGAAAAAGAATCATATATTCCCAGGGAACGAGGAATTGTTTTTACATCCAGAGAACAGTGGGATTCCAATAATGATTGATACTAAAAGAGGAAAAAGCGATGTTCGATTATTTGTGTACATTTACAACGACCATGTGGATGTAGTCAAACAGTACAAGAATAAAGTAGTTGCGTATAGTCTTCTTTCCGAGAGCCTCCAAGAACGTTCCATGCCAGTCATAAGGAATTTAGTTTAAAAGGAATATATAAAGTGGACTGCATCCCAATTGTTAGTAACATCCAAGCATTGGCGATGCAGTTTTTTATATTAACGGATCGGCCAAAAGTCAGTCGTTCTCGGTCAATACCTTTAAAGTCTTTTCCCTGATGCTGATCCTTTTTTTATAATCTTTAGCGACCAACTCTGTATATATTAAATCAAAAAGTAATAGCAGCGGAAGCAATGGTGAAATGTTTTGCCCCATATGCATGCTGTTCTTGCTCGTGACCGATAGCGATATATCGCCAAGCTGTGAAAGCTCGGACTTCTTATCTCCTGTGAAGATCAAGATGCGTGAGCCTTGCTTCTTTGCAATTTTAACTGCAGAAATCACTTCTTTCGTTGTTCCGGAAATGGAAATGCCGATGACAACGCTATTCTCGTTACTTAAAGCTGCATCCATCATTGACTGATGGGGATCTGTAATGGCTTCAACAGTTAAGCCGATACGGAAAAACTTGGACTTGAACTCCTGGGCCGCTATACCTGAACTCCCAATTCCATAAACATGAATCTTATTTGCCTGTGTAAGGTAAGATACAGCTTTTTGGATATCGTCATATGTGGTTATATGAAAGGTATTATCAATGATACCTAAGTGGTCTTGATACAGTTTAGCGAAATAATCCACCTGCTTGATGTTTTTCATATTTTTCGGTGTATTGCGGAGATCCACGAACCTTTTTAACTCATGCTTGAACTCATTGAACCCGGAAAAGGCTAATTTCTGGCAAAAACGTGTAATGGTTGCAGGTGAAATATGAAGCTTTTTAGCTATTTGACTAATGGTTAACTGACTTACTTCTTCAGGGCGCTGCAGAATGTAATTGGCCAATTCTTCTTCTGTTTTGGTGAATTTGTCCATGCTGCACTCAATGCCATATATGAGGTTTTCTGCGAGATATTCCATTTGACCACCCATTTCAAATTTCTTATATGTATTCATAGTTTAATGTATCCATTAGGGACGTCAATAACCGAATGATCCATGAATCGTAAAAAAGACCCAAACTGTTTCCAGTCTGGGTCTTTTCATTACTATGTGCAGCGTTCTATTCTTGGATGGCATCCACGAATCTTTTAGTGATTTGCTGCGGTCTGGTAATGGCACCGCCCACTACTACTGCATGGACATTCATATCCAATACAGAGCGGGCGATTTCCGGTGTTATGACATTTCCTTCCGCGATCACTTTCGCTTTTTTCACTGCTTTTACGATCTCTTTGAGCACAGCATAGTCATCCTGATATATTTTCTGGCCGAACGTTTCGTCCGTATAGCCGTATAAAGTGGGCGCTACGATATCGAATCCTAAATCGTCAGCGAATATGGCTTCCTCAATGGTGGATACATCGGCCATTAGTAAAACATCTGGATATTTTGCTCTTATTTCACCATAAAACTGCTTTAACGTTTTACCGTCCGGTCTTACCCGGGATGTAGCATCCGTCGCAATGATTTCCGCTTTGGATTCCATCAATGCATCAATTTCGGCCATGGTGGGAGTGATGTAGACATCGTTTTGTCCATACACCTGTTTAATGATCCCTATGACTGGAAGGTCCACATTTTTCTTGATTTCCATTATGTCAGCTACAGAGTTTGCGCGAATGCACTTCGCACCGCCTTCCTTGGCAGCAATGGCCATGCGCCCCATAATAAACGAGCTGTGCAGCGGCTCATTCTCTAATGCTTGACATGATACAATTAAGCTTTTGTGAATTTTATCCAGCACCTGTTGCATGTTTAACACGTCCTTATCGTTATCTATGTTCTTAATGACCCAAGTATTCTTCCACTTCATTTTTGATGATCGTCACTTGGGGACCGTATACTATTTGAATGCCATTTCCTTTTTTTACGACGCCTTTTGAACCGGTTTGTTTAATGACGTCTTCTTTCACCAACGATTCATCCTTTACCGTGACACGCAGACGGGTTGCACAGCAATCGACTATATCGATATTTTCCTGTCCGCCTAAACCATTGACGATGGTTTGGGTTCTCTCTGATGCGGTTACTTGTGTAACGGCGGCCTGTTCATCATCTTCACGGCCGACCACTTTCAAATTCTTCTTCCTGATCAAGAATTTAAAAGTGAAGTAGTATAGGAAAAACCATGGAATGCCGACGAGCAGTACATAAATCCAGTTTGTTTTACTTATACCCTGGAGTATCCCGAATAAAGTAAAATCAATAAATCCTCCAGAAAAGGTTTGACCGATCGTTATATTGAATATATCTGCCATCATGAAGGCAAGTCCGTCAAACAAGGCATGAATAACATAAAGGATCGGGGCGACAAACAAGAAACTGAATTCAAGCGGTTCGGTGATGCCTGTTAAGAAAGAGGTCAAGGCAGCAGAAAGAAGCAGGCCGGCCACGACTTTCTTATTTTTAGGTTTAGCGCAGTGATAAATGGCAAGTGCAGCGCCGGGTAAACCAAACATCATCGTGATGAACCGTCCGGACATGAACCGGGAAACACCCTCATAGTACTTGACGGTAGTCGGATCGGCCAATTGCGCAAAGAAGATATTCTGGGTCCCGCTTACAATCTGCCCTTTTATCTCCATCGTTCCGCCTAAAGCTGTTTGCCAGAAGGGAAGGTAGAAAATATGGTGCAACCCTAAAGGCCCAAGCATCCTTAATATGAATCCGTAAAAGAAAGTCCCGATCGTACCTGTGCTCGTTACCAGCGCACCTAATTGGTTTATGAAAAGCTGGAAATAAGGCCACACGATAAAAAGCACGGCTCCAACCAAGATGGACGCGAAGGAAACGATGATCGGAATGAAACGGGAACCACCGAAAAACCCTAAAACTTGCGGAAGCTGAATTTTATTATATTTATTGTGTAAAAGTGCGGCAACGATACCTACTATGATACCGCCAAACACACCGGTCTCCAGTGTTTGGATCCCGACCGCCATTCCCTGCCCGGCACCTGCCAAATTCTCTTTGGCAAGTTCCCCGTTTATTTGAAGCAGTGCATTTATTGAACTGTTCATGACGAAGTAGCCGATCATGGCTGCCAGTGCTGCGGTCCCTTTATCCGAACGTGCCAATCCTACTGCAACACCTACGGCAAAAATGACCGGCAAGTTGCCGAATACGATGCTTCCTGCAGAACTCATGATCGTGAAAATGGCCTGCAGCCAAGCAAAGTCTAAAAACGGATAAGCCTCAACTGTATTTGGATTGGAAAGAGCGCCGCCAATTCCCAGCAATAAACCGGCCGCTGGCAAAACGGCAATCGGGAGCATAAAAGATTTCCCGAATTGCTGCGCTTTCTCAAAAGCTTTCTTCATAATAATTCCTCCCTTATTTAACGAGCCTTTGATACTCTCTATTTTTGATCGCTCTATACTAGCTATATTAAATCCATATGATAGCGTTTTCAATGCGGTTCAAGGTTATATCAATTGTTTTCAATCTTGCGCTTATTTCTCTGAAAAAGTTTTCATTAATAGAAGTGATGGATTGGATATTAAGTTATATAAATATATTGAAATTCCCATATACTTATTTTTATAATTCGTGTATTGGTGAGTAAATGTGCTATTTAATTAAAAAAAAACATTTTTTTGTGTGAAATCCGAATATTATCTTGTGCAATAAAGAAAAAGTATATATAATTACTTCAAACGATAGTTTGGCAGGTGATAGTCATCTTACCGATAAACTCTAACGAAACGAAGAAAGTGCTTTCTCATATGTATAATGAGGTATCGAAGGAATTGTTCGGCTTTGGTACGACGCTGCTGAAGGTCACTGTTGAGCAGAATGTGATTACATTCCAGGCCAAACATCGACGTGCCCCGCGCTCTGAAGCTTTGGAAGGGGAAGTTCCCAGCCTGAAGCAGGAGGTTGACTTCCATATGTCCCTGCTTTATAAGAAGAAACTGAAACAAAAGCTGGAAACGCAAACGAATTGGGATATTGAAGCTGTCCTGAGGGATTATGACTCAGCGACGCAGCTGGCATTCACCAATATTGTATTGAAGGAAAAAATCATCTAATCATATAAATGGATTTCACTTCGGATTTATCTGGAGGGAACGCCACTGGAGAACCAAAGGATAAGTTTTATCTTTGTTTACAAAGAAAAGACAATCTTGGGTAGAATTTCAATTCTATTTAAGATTGTCTTTTTTTACATTTATATCAGTAAAAAGGAAAATTTAAACAATATAATTTTGGAGGTTTGAATGATGAAAAAAATATTGATGATGTTATCGCTTTTCACATTAGTTTTAGCTGCATGCTCTTCAAAAGAGGATGGTAAGGAAAAACCAGCCAAATTAGTCGTTTCCACTTGGGGATTCGCCGATGATTTCTTCCGTCCGGAAGTTTATGAGCCATTTGAAAAGAAGCATAATGTAAAGATTGTTGTTGATTCAGGAAATAACGCAGATCGATTGAACAAAGTACGCCAAGCGAATAGCGATGTGGATGTTATCTATTTATCCGACTACTATGCACAGCAGGGCATCGATGAAGGATTATTTGAGAAAGTGGACCATAGCAAAATTCCGAATATTGATAAGATATACGACAAAGCAAAAGCGCCGAATGGCGATGACTTTGGACCAGCCTATACGATTGCACAATTTGGCATTGCCTATAATCCCGATGAAGTGAGTAAACCGATCGCCTCTTGGAAAGATCTTTGGAGCAAGGATTTGGCAGGGAAGATCACGATCCCATCCATCACTTCAACAACTGGACCGATGTTTTTGGATGCCGCTTCAAAAGTTAGCGGAAGTGAAAAGTTCAATGAAGATAAAGCCTTCAATCAAATGAAAAAGATCATGCCGAATGCGGTTAAGGAATATGGGCAAACATCAGAGTTCGTCAACATGTTCTCACAAGGGGAAATCGCTGCAGGCCCGATCATGGAAATGTATTTTGGCGATTTACAGGAAGCCGTTCCCAATGCCAAGTTCATTTCCCCTGAAGAAGGCGGCTACGCAGTGATGAATACGGTGAATATTGTTAAAGCCAGCGATCAAAAAGAATTGGCCGGCGAATTCATGAATTACATCTTAAGCAAGGAAGTTCAGGAAAAATCAGCGAAAGCGAAAGTGGATTCTCCCGTCAATACGGAAGTCAAGCTCTCTGAAACCGAAGCGAAAGGCTTAACCTATGGAGATGACGTCATTAACAGCCTGCATGTATTGGACATGAAGTTTGTAAATGAAGACTCTAAACAATGGATCGATCGTTGGAATCGTGAGCTTACACACTAAGAAAGAAACGAGGTGTGCTTGATGAAGAAAAAAATGATTCTTGATGTGGATACTGGAATAGATGATGCGATCGGAATCATCCTTGCTGTGAAAAGCCGTCAATTCGACATATTGGCGGTAACGACAGTGAACGGGAATGTATCACTTGATACGGCTACATTGAATACATGCAAAATATTGGATTTATTGAGTGAACAGGACATTTCAGTCATAAAGGGGGCAGATAGCCCAATTATCAGGAGCCCGTTTTTTGAACACCGGGTCCATGGCGAAGACGGGATTGGCGGAGCCTTGAAGGATGTGCCAGTCAAAAAGCGGCCGGATGATGGATTTGCTTCTGATTTCATCATCAATTCCATTTTGAATTTTCCAGGTGAAGTGACGCTTGTCATGACGGGACCTCTTACGAATTTGGCATTAGCGGTTAAAAAATGTCCGCAAATCACCAAGCTCGTTAAAGAAGTCATTTTCATGGGCGGAGTCGTTCAAGGGGTTGGCAATGTCACGCCAACCTCCGAATATAACACGTATGTCGATCCTGAAGCTGCCAAAATCGTTTTACAGGCGGGATTCACATCCATCACGCAAGTTGGTCTTGATGTCACGAGAAAGGTTCTATTGGGTGAAGAGCATATCCAATTGATTCAAAACCTTGAACTTGCCGACTATATAAGGGAAAGTACATCAGATTATCGGAAAAGGTATTTTGAACGTAACGGTATATGGGCATGTGCGATGCATGATCCATTGGCTGTTGCCATTGCTTTGCAAGAAGATCTTGTCAAAAGAGAAGAATATTATGTGGATGTTGAAACAAAGAGTGAGCTTTGTGACGGACAGATGGTTTGCGACTTTCAAAATAGGCTGATGAAGCCGCCAAATGCGCATGTTTGTCTGGATGTCGATGCGGAAGCGTTTTTCGACCTGTTCATTCGCATAATCAATTCATAAATCATACGAACAGGGGGTTCCGAGGTGAAAAAACGCTATCTATACCTGTTGCTGTTTCCAGGCGTTCTATTTTTAACGATTTTCATGATCATTCCGATCCTAATGACGATTGGCACGACATTTTTTAATGAAAGCGGCGGCTTTTCCGTACAAGGGTATCTCGATTTTTTCCAAGATCGATACTTTATTGAAATTCTGCTGACGACACTTAGGGTGAGTCTGTTCACGACAATCATTTGCATTCTATTAGGATTTCCAGCAGCTTATTATATTTCAAAACTGAAACAACGAAAAAAAGCCATCATGCTTTTGCTGACGATCTTCCCGCTATTGACAAGCCCTGTGGTCCGCTCATTCAGCTGGATGGTGATCATCGGTAAAAATGGTGTGGTGAATAAATTGCTCATGGGCATGGGCTTGATTGAAAAGCCGCTTGATATATTGTACACGCCTACGGCCATCATCATCGGATTGGTCCATTTATTCCTGCCATTGATCATCGTGACGCTGGTGGGTGTGATGGAGAACATCGAAACGGACTTATTAAAAGCGGCGGAGAGCCTTGGAGCATCAAGGTTGGCCGTATTCTCAAAAGTGGTCATCCCGCTTTCGGTCCCAGGATTGGTCATTGGCAGCATCCTTGTTTTTGTAGGGAGCTTCACGGCCTATACAACGCCTGCTTTATTAGGCGGGAAACAACGGGTCATTTCAACATTTCTTTATCAAAACGCGATTACATTGAACGAATGGCAAGTGGCATCGATTGTCGCTACCATCATGATTGCGGTGACAGTCCTTATCATATCGATCATGAATGGTTTGGCAAAAAAATTAAATCCAAAGGGGTAGAGGTGTATGCAGGAAAAAAATCGAGGATTGGCCCTGTTTACTCTCCTGGTGTTCCTTTTTTTACTAGGGCCTTTGCTTATCATATCCGTTACGTCATTCGAAGGCGGAAATATTTTGAAGTTCCCGCCAGAAGAGTTTTCTTTAAGGTGGTATGAAAATATTTTTAATGTGGAAATGTTTTTGGTCGCTTTTAAAACGTCCATCCTTGTTTCACTGGCAGGCAATCTTCTGGCACTGTTACTGGGAGTGCCGGCTGCCTATGCATTAAGCCGGTTTGATTTCAAAGGGAAAAGCTTGATTAATGCATTTTTCGTTTCTCCCATATTAATACCGGGAATTGTGCTCGGCTTTGCGTTTTTACGTTATATTGTGGGGGCTTATCAGCTTCCGATTTATGCGGCACTGTTTGTGGGACATACTGTTATCATGCTGCCGTTCATCATCCGCGTGATTTCTTCAAGCTTATCAAACTTTGACTTTTCCATTGAAGAAGCGGCGGAGAGTCTCGGCGCCAGTAAACTGGGCACATTCTTTACAGTCGTCCTTCCGAATATAAAATCAGGAATTCTTGCGGCAGTCATGATCGCCTTCTTGGAATCCTTCAATAATGTGGACATTTCAGTTTATATGACAGGCCCTGGAGTAAGTACGTTTCCGATTCAAATGCTGACGTATGTAGAGAACTACTTCGATCCTACCATTTCGGCCATTTCCGTATTACTCATGTTCATAACGGCTTTCTTCATGTTTATAGTAGAACGGCTCATGGGATTGTCTTATTTCACAAAACGATAAGGAGGTAATGATGGATGGCTTTATTCACTTTACAAGATATATCTGTAGCATATAACAAACAGAATATATTAAAAGATTTCAATCTTGAGATTGAAAAAGGGAAACTGGTATCCCTTCTTGGCCCGAGCGGCTGTGGGAAAACGACGACTCTAAGGTTAATTGCCGGGTTTTTACAGGCGAACGAAGGGAAGTTTTTATTCAAGGAAAAGGACTATACGAAAGTGCCCGTCAACAAGCGGAATTTTGGCTTTGTGTTCCAAAACTATGCATTATTTCCGCATTTGTCGATATTCGATAACATTGCATTTGGTCTCCGTCTCAGAAAGATTTCTAAAAGTGAAATCGAAAAAAAGGTAATGAATGTGCTTGAGATCGTTAATTTAAAAGGGTTTGAAAAGAGATATCCCCAAGAGCTTTCCGGAGGCCAAAAGCAGCGGGTTGCGATTGCCAGGGCGCTGGTGATTGAACCGGACATCCTATTATTTGACGAGCCATTGAGTAATCTTGATGCCAACTTAAGGGTGAATATGAGGGTCGAAATCCGCCGTATCCAACAAGAGCTGGGGATTACAACGGTATATGTCTCCCATGACCAGGAAGAATGCTTCTCGATATCCGACCAGGTGGCGATCATGAATAAAGGGATCATCGAGCAGCTTAGTGATCCTGCGACCATTTACAAATATCCTGAAACTAGATTTGTCGCAGACTTCATCGGCTTCAAGAACTTCATTGACTTCGATAAGCGGACAGATCATGACGGTAAAATTGAACTGAACAAATCCGGATACTCATTTGTGCTGAACAAGGATGCCCAGATGACCAATGCAACGGGAAAAACAGGCGCCATCAGGCCGGACGATCTGTTGATCAGGGAAAAAGATAACACGGGAGCTGTTCAGGAAAATGGTTTATCTGGCCGGGTTAAGGTAAGTACCTATCTGGGAAGAAGCTATCAATATGTCGTTGAAACTCCATTAGGGGATTTCACCGTGAACAAGGAAATGGCGGATTCCTATCGGACGGGTCAGGAAATCATCCTTGAAATTCCGAAAAACCAGATGGTGCTTGTTGACTAGCTTAGGAGGGTAAGTTATGCGAATGGATATGCTTGTAAGAGATATCAACGTGTTTAACAGCTATTTTAAAAGATTTATTAAAGGGAATGCTGCCATCAAGGATGGAAAGTTCTATTATATCGGAGACCGGGAATTGGATGCCTTCGAGTCGGATCGAATCGTCGATGGGCAGGGGAAGTATATGATTCCAGGCCTGATCGATATCCATCTCCACATTGAAAGTACGATGGTGACGCCTGCGACTTTTTCCTACGGGTTAATCAAGAATGGCGTGACGACGATCGTGCCGGAACCGCATGAAATGGCCAATGTTTTCGGGATTTCCGGTGTGAAGGAAATGATCAAAGCAAGTAAAGATTGCGTAGCGGATATGTTTTATGCCATCCCGAGTTCCGTTCCTGCCACGTCGATGGAAACAACAGGCGGTTCTATCGAAATAGATGATATAGATGAATTGATGCAAACCGAGAACATTAAATGTCTTGGCGAGATCATGAATTACTATGAGGTCATAACCGATCCGGATTGCAAAACGAATCAGATTTTGTCGCATATCCGTTCCCGTTATCCAGATCTGATCATAGAAGGGCACGTTCCTAAGCTGCTCGACCTGGACTTGCAGAAGATTGTTTATGCCGGAGTGAATTCAGATCATACGCACCAGACCGTGGAAGGGATGGATGCGAGGATCGCTGCCGGGATGTTCATTGAGATCCAAGAAAAATCAATGACTGAAGAGGTGATAGATTACTTGAAGGAAAATCAAGTGGATGAACATTTTTGCTTTGTCACTGATGATGTCATGACCGACTCTTTCCAAAACAGGGGACATCTGAATGTCCTTTTAAAGAAAGCCATTCAAATGGGAATGACACCGGAAAAAGCGATATATGCATGCACCTATACACCTGCACAGCGGATGAGGATGTATGACCGGGGTGCCATTGCACCTGGAAAAACGGCAGACTTCCTGCTGCTATCGGACTTGGAAACATTTGAAATTGAACAAGTATACAAAACAGGTGAGCTCGTTTATGAATCTTCACGGCCATATGTACAAGAAGTGAAGGAAAGACAATTTCCTGAGCATTTCTATCAAAGTGTGAAGCTTGCGGAACTTACGGAAAACGATTTTACCATCACAATCCCGGATAAGCTTGAACGCAGCAAGTGCAGGATCATAAACGTGCAGAATGGTTCTACTTTCACATCTGAAACCCATGATCATTTAGTTGGGAAGAATGGTCAATTATGCTGGGAAGAAAGCCCTTATGGTTTAATCGCCACATTCGAACGATATGGGAAAAACGGTAATCGGGCGCACGGATTGATCACCGGCGATGTATTGAAGCGCGGAGCGGTCGCCACGACCTATTCACATGATAACCATAATCTTTTGGTGATTGGCCATAATAAGCAGGATATGATGATGGCCGCTAACGAAGTCATAAGGAAGCAAGGCGGAGTCTGCTGCGTTGAAGACGGCAAGGTCCTATCCATGATCCCTCTTCCGGTAGGGGGGATCCTTTCCGAAGAGCCAATGGATATCGTATCAAGGCAGGTTCAGCACCTGACAGATGGACTGAAATCGTTAGGCTACGAACACTATAATGTCATCATGTCATTAAGCACCTTATCGCTTCCTGTCAGCCCGGCCCTGAAAATAACCGACCATGGGTTGATTAACGTGAATGAAGGGAAAACAGTCCCTCTCATAATGAGTGATGAAGCTTAAACCGCAAAGGGGATTATCCACTGGATAATCCCTATTTTTTATGGCTAAAAGTCTTCTTTTTTTATTTGTATATAATTACCACTAGAGGAAAGATGTGATAAAATAGAAGGGCAACTGAGGATAGAGTGGTAGGTCACAGTTTTTCTTTTCCACCTAATGATAGATGGGAAAGGAGGTGACCGCTTGATTCATTTCTTATTGAACTTAATTACAGATATGGGTAAAGAGATATTTGTTGCTGTAGCAACCAGTCTTATCCTGTCTATGTTCGCCAAGAAACGGAAAAAGAACCACTCATCCTCCCAAGATGGCAATGGTTCTTCTTCTGACGATTAATTAAGTTAGTTGTGACCAACCACTCTTGCTAGTTGTCAGCCTCATGTTAGCGCATGGGGCTGTTTTCAGTTTATGTTAATATAAGGATAACATACCCCAATTTTAAAGTAAATATTCAGACAATGAAAAGGGGAGCTACTGAAGCATCATGGCTGTTAAAGCCAATGGCCCTTTGTTTTACATGAATAGATTCGGAGGATGGCCCAAAAATGAAAAAATGAATTGACTCTTTCTTACTGATATGGTATGTTAATTCCAATCTAAGAAAAGGTGTGGTGTTTTATGTCGGGAGTAGGTATCAACTAATTTAGTTGAATAAGGTATTTAATCACTGATATGCCAGTGGATTAAGTATGCCTTTTTTCACAGTGCAATTCTGCATTGTGAATACCTATCTTAAGACTGCTTCCTTTTCCATAAATCGTGTAACATGCAGGTGTTACGGCGAAAAGCATGGTGGGATTTGTCCTATCATGCTTTTTTGTGTACGCAGGTCTATTCGAGCTGCCCAATTTGTTATCGATTTTAGGTCCTTATAAGGCCGTGCCCGCAGGAGCTTTCTACTCAAATGGCTTGTTCATTTGTAAAGGTAGGGGGACCATTGCGGGCATTTTTTGGATTCGGGAATTAATCACTCACTCATTCAAGGAGGATCATTAAATGAATACAATGACTTATGAAAAATTACAATATATCCAACTCAAGGAAATGGTGAAAAACCATTGCGTAAGCGGTTTAGGAAAAGCGTTATTGGATCAGCTTAAGCCGAGCAGCATTTTGAAAGTCGTTAAAAATCGTTTGAACGAGACAACGGAGGCAAGGAACTTACTAAATGCGGAAAGCCATATTCCCTTGAAAGGCATTTCACATATTGGACTCCATATCGACAAACTGGAAAAAGGCATGATTTTGGAGCCGTCAGAGTTAGTGGCGATAGCAGACTTTTTAAGAGGCTGCAGGAATATCAAGAAATTCATGACCGATAAAGAATTCTTTGCACCAACACTGCATGCCTATGCCCGCTCCATGACTGAATTCAGGAGCATTGAAGAAGAAATCCAATTCACCATAAAAGGAAATGCTGTTGTTTCCGAAGCAAGCAAGGACCTGAAACGGATCAGGAACCAAATCATCAAGACAGAAAGCAAAATAGAGGAACGGCTGAATAAGTTCCTGAAGAGCGGAGCCAATAAAGAGTTCATTCAGGAATTTTTCATCAGTAAAAAGGATGATCGCTACACCATCCCGATCAAAGCCTCCTATAAAAATCAAGTGGCCGGAACGATCGTGGAAGTATCGGCAAAAGGGGCTACCGTGTTCATCGAACCTGCCTCGGTGACGAAATTGAATGTTGAATTGGCCAGTTTAAAAGCGGAGGAATCGATGGAAGAGTATCAACTTTTGGCCACATTATCGGGAACGGTTTTCGAACAGCTGAAACCGATCAAGATAAACATCGAGTTAATCAGTCAATATGACATGATCTTCGCAAAAGCCAAGTTCAGTAAAAGCATGGATGCCATCGAACCGAAAATCAATGATCATGGTCATATTAAATTAAAGGGCTGTAAACATCCCCTTTTGCCGCAGGACAGCGTACCTTTGGATTTTGAAATCGGGAAGGACTATCGCAGCTTGATTATTACAGGCCCTAATGCCGGGGGTAAAACAGTCGTCCTGAAAACGATCGGCATCCTTACATTGGCCGTCATGTCAGGGCTGCATGTTGCAGGGAAAGAAGGGACGGAACTTGCCGTCTTCGATCAGGTATTCGTCGATATCGGTGACAATCAAAGCATTGAAAATGCACTGAGCACGTTTTCATCGCATATGAAAAACATCTCGGAAATCATGGGGGCGTTAACCAATAACTCCTTGCTGCTGTTCGATGAAATCGGGAGCGGAACGGAACCGAATGAAGGAGCCGCATTGGCGATTGCCATCCTTGAGGAATTTTATCAGAGGGGCTGCATAACCGTTGCGACCACCCATTATGGTGAAATCAAGCGCTATTCGGAAATACACAGTGATTTCATGAATGCGGCCATGCAATTCAACAGTGAAACACTTGAACCAAAATACAAGCTGCTGATCGGTCAATCCGGGGAAAGCAATGCCCTCTGGATAGCCAAAAAAATGAATGTTCGTGAACAGGTCCTGCAAAAGGCAAAGCTCTATATCGATAATAAAGACTACGACTTGGAGCGTGTCCAGGAAGGGAAAATCAAAAAAGCGAAGCCAGCAGCCGTTCATAAGGAAGCAACTTATGAATATGAAGTCGGTGACAAAGTGAAGGTAAGCGAACTGAATGGCTATGCAATCGTTTATAAGAAAAAGGATGCATACAATAATGTCACCGTTCTTTTCGAAGATATCTTCAAGGAAGTTCATGCCAGTAGGCTCGAGCTGGAAATAAAGGCCGCCGATTTATATCCTGAAGGCTATGATCTCAATACTTTATTTGTCAGCTACAAAGAAAGGAAATTGAATCACGACCTTGAACGGGGGTCAAAGAAAGCGCTAAAGAACGTAGCAGCGGATATCCGGAAGAAGCTTGGTGAATAACCTGATGTAAAAATCAACATCGGCAGGGTATGAATGGATTTTAAGGGAAAGCCAAATGAATGAAAGACTTGAAAAAACACCTTAATTACCTGTAATTTTAGGATTTATTTTGCACCTGTTTTAAGCGTTATTTTGCACTTTTTCAATCAATAACGTTCGTAAAAGTGTGTACAAAAAAGAAGACGTTCGTAAAAGTACGAACGGTTGAGTTTCTTCTCAAAACAGCCGGCAGTTATGTTCGTTAAAGAGTCCCCGAACTTCAGTGGACTTTTACGAACGTCCTAAACGAACTTCCTATAGGGGTGGCGTCAGGAGAATGCGGATATACAACGTTAAGGGGTACCATTTTCATAGCATATTTACCTATTTTTCTGTATTTATTATTAGAATTTTATAGAAGTTCACCTGATAAAGAAGAAAAACAAAATCGGGGTTCTAGTTTTTTTATCGGAGTAGTTTTAGCCTTGATGTTAACCATTCCAGAGATTATGTATTTCTTTACAATATAATTTGATCTCAGAAACGATTGTCCAGGACCAGTCGTATTCAGAAAAAACCTCTAAGTTTTTTCCCTTAGAGGCTTTTTTTATTGAATCTTATTGTAACGAGTATTCTTAAATTTTTAATAGTCCATAAATCTTAACGCCCTCCCGCATTGAGGACGCTTCTGAGTGTCCTTTTTGCTTTTTATCTTGGAACTTTATTACAGGATTTCTGCATACACGCTATCGTTCAATTTGCCGAACTCCACTTCGACTGGAAACATATCAATCCCCTGAAGCTTCATTCCTATAGAATCTTCTACCCAACCTATCAGCTCAGAGGTAAACGGTATGCCATTACTTTTCCGTTTGATTCTTTGATAGTGGCGATCGGCTCTCTCTGACCGCCTAAAAACCCCACAGAAAGCACATACCGACAGGAAGCTTCCTGCCAGTTATTATCATTAAATAGAAACTGATGACAATGGAAATGACCGTTCCAGACCAACTCCAAAAGCCATCCGCATGTTTTAAGCCAATCACTCATAAAACTTCAAAAAAAGCTGCAATGAATACCTTGATCCAGTTTGAGCTCATGAAATATTTTAGTCTAATATCCGCAAATGTCCCCGAACGTTTGCAGCAGAGATGACTTAATATATAACAAGGTTTTTAGTTTAATTGAACATTTGGAAATGAGGGCAAGTCATGACTGCTGAATATAACATTAGAAAAAATGCACTTCATCTTTCTGAAAAGGAAAAAAGGAAATATATCGATGCTGTTTTGGTCTTAAAAGAAAAAGGGATATATGATCGGTACGTAGCATGGCATGCTGCTGCAGGGAGATTTCAAACCCCTCCCGTTAAGCCCCCGAAAGCAGGGAACGTTTCATTAGCATCAACCCGCAGTCATAATGGTCATGGGGAGCGGTCTGGGGCTGACAACGCCAATATCCATGGAAGTCATGGTGTTCAGCGAAATGCAGCTCATAGCGGGCCGGCGTTCTTACCTTGGCATCGCTATTTCCTATGGCTGTTCGAACGCGATCTTCAATCCGTTGACCCCAGTGTGACCATTCCCTACTGGGATTGGGCAGCAGATTCAGAATTGGATGATCCAGCTTCATCCCCAATCTGGGATAGCGATTTCATGGGCGGAAACGGGAATAAAAAGAAAAACAACCTTGTCGATTCAGGTCCTTTTGCCGTTGGGGGCTGGGAAGTTCTTGATGAGGAGGGGAAACCTTCAGGGGGATTGAAACGGAACTTCAGATCTAGTAAACAAGTCGCAAACCTGCCAACGAAACAAGACGTTCAAAACGTATTGAAAATCACTCCTTATGATGCACCACCGTGGAATTCCGAAAGCAATCCAAGTTTCCGAAATCAGCTTGAAGGATTTGTCGATGGACCGGCCCTTCATAATCTTGTGCATGGCTGGGTCGGGGGACATATGGGTTCTGTACCTGTTTCACCTAACGATCCAGTCTTCTTTTTACACCATGCCAATGTCGATCGGATATGGGCAATGTGGAAAATCCAGCACCGGGGGGAGAAATATCTCCCGAGAACAAGTGGACCATTCGGCCATAACTTAAATGATCCTATGTTTCCGTGGGATATAACCCCCAAGAAGATGATCAATCATAGGAAATTGGGCTATATATATGATATGGAAAGGAAGATGGTGAAGGGAGATCACCATTGACTGAAGGTCAACAAGGCGCAGTGTGAGCACTGCGCCAATTTGCTGCTAGCATTTTGGGTTATATTCAGTTGTTAGAAGAAGAGCAGAGTATATGAATTGTCAAAAGACGATTGTTTGCCCATCCATGGACAATGAGCTGCGGTTTCAAGCATTCCAACTCAAACGTTCCACTGCATCAGAGGCAAGAGAGGGAATTTTTAAATTGTCCTTCAAATGCAAAAGAAAATCAACTGGATTCTTTTTGGTTGCAAAATCAGGAGGTTTTCTAATGAACAAAAAAGATTAGCCGTTTTAATTCTGGTATTTTAGTAGTCACTTATAGTCAAGTAACTTGTAATCTCCATACATGGGTTTTTTAGATAAAATTATTACATATCAAACATGTGAAAGAGGGTTCTTAATGGCGGATTTTATTATAAATAAGGCAGGGGCAAAAATTTATAAAGATATTACTGATTATTTAAATCGTGTAAGACAGAATCTAATACATACATATTAAATTAATAGCAGATATAGGAAAAAACACCGAGTAAGATGCTTTTTATCTTCCACGGTGCTTTTTTTACGCTTTTTACTTCTTCATCTTGTGGTTCTTTTCCAAAGAGATGTTTACGAACTCTCAAAACCCCATCTTGGTTATCTTCGACAATTCCTACCCAGAACTGGCAATCAAAGTAAAGTGTCTAAAAGTCAGGCTTTTTTGCGTTGTATCGCCAAAAGTCTATTTTACTTAATTCTTTTACTTCTATCATGATATAGATTAATTAATTCTGCATTTTGCTCCTTCATCTTTTTCACATTCTTATTAATCGTGGCCAATTCCCACAGTACAGCTAATCCAAAGATTAGCATAAGCGTTAATAAATCCATCGTTGCCCTCCTATTGATGTTGTGTACCTTTAATTAAATGATTTTTTTCAATTTCCTTGGATTCAATTCCTCAACTTGGGAAGGCAAGTTTTTTCTTTGATAATAATTGTTTTGAATCAATGCATATATCACTAAAAAAGTTCCCAGTAATTCGAATGATGATAGTGATTTTCCTTGGATAAAAACGATGACCAATGTGGTTATTGGAACTAAATTGATAAATAGGATCCCATTGATCGGCGTTAAAAGTTTAATGCCTGAATTCCAGCTTAAAAGGGCAATGGCACCGGGGAAAATAATCATGAAAATCATTTCGCCATAAATGGATTGCATAACCTCTGCTGTAGGGACAGACAGGCCCATTGCAGTTGCGAGGAATGTTATGATTGCTGATACTGCAGTTCCTAAAATGCATGTTAAAGTCGAATATCGAAGTGTTGACCATCCATTGAATTGGTCGCCGCCCATCGTATATATAACCCAGCCTATAACCCCGATGAGAATGAAAAGGATAGGGATGAGGCTATCTTTCAATAAAAATAGGAATGATATGTCGCCATTGGTAATGACGAGAATGGCCCCTATCAAGGCAATGAACATGCTGGCGATGGTATACTTCATGGGTCTGGTATTTTTGAAAACCCACAGAATTAAAATTGAAATCATGGGCATTAATGATTCCATGATGGAAGCGATAATTACCCCGTTATGCCCCAGTAAGTCTTGACCTGCGAAAATGAGGAAGTTGTATACAGTGAACGCCATCGTTCCAAAAAACAATAATTTCTTCCCTTTCCCTTCCAGGCTAAAAGAATTCTTTCCTTCTTTAATGAATAGCAATATCGCTAAAATTACACTAACAGCTAAATATCGCAAAAAAGAGAAATAAAATGGATCAATATATGTTAAGGCCCTTTCTGCAACTGGAAACATCGCTCCCCAAGAAATGCTGGCTGTCAAACATAAAAGTGCACCGATTAAAACTTGATTTTTTTTCATAAAAGCTTCCCCTCAAAAATAATGATTGATTAAATTCCTATACACACCTTATGATAAAGTCATTATCATGTAAAATGACTTAAAATGAATATAATCATCATTATTAATGATAGTTAAGAAAGGGGGGCACCTTTATGGAAATGCGGGATTTGCAAATATTCCAGTGCGTCGCTAAATATGGCAGCGTAAGTAAGGCGGCTGTTGAATTGAATTACGTCCAATCCAATGTAACCGCCAGGATTAAGCATTTAGAGCAGGAGTTGCGGACGCCTTTATTCAATCGACATAAACGTGGCATGTCTTTAACTGCAGAGGCTAGAAAAATGCTTGAGTATGTAAACAAAATATTGCTTGATGTGGAAGAACTCAAGCAAGTATTCCTGGATAGTGAAACACCTACAGGGATATTGAACATCGGTACAGTTGAAACGGTCAGCGATCTCCCCAAGATTCTAGCCTCTTATTATAAACAGTATCCAAATGTCGATTTATCCATAAAGGCGGGGATAACCGAGGATTTAATTAAAGATGTCATCGAACATAGGCTGGATGGCGCTTTTGTTACAGGACCGATTAAACATCCGCTCATTCAGCCATACGATGTGTGTACAGAAAAACTTGTATTAGTTACAAGAAATGAAACATTTAACCTGGAAGAAATTATAACAGAACCATTTTTAGTATTCAGTCAGGGTTGTGGCTATCGCTCTAAACTCGAACAATGGCTGAAAGATGAAGAAGTGATGCCCAAAAGGATCATGGAGTTCAATGTATTGGAAACGATCTTAACCAGCGTTACACTAGGCCTTGGCATTACCCTCGTACCAGAATCAGCGGTAAATCACCTTACAGCCACTGAAAAAGTTCACGTGCATGCAATTCCGGAAGAATACGGCAATATTTCGACTGTCTTCATTCACCGTAAAGACGCCTATATGACAAACTCCATGCAAAGCTTCTTACAAACCATTGAAGCTCATCATGACAACCGATTTAAGCAAAATCCTGGATCCACTCCTGAGCTAATATGAAGGATATTCTTTACATAGAATGATGGAGGATCGCTGAAACCGATTATTAGGCTGCGAAACTATTAGGGGTGGCGAAAACGTATGGATGAAAAAGACTGTTTAATTTTTCCATATTTATATAAGAGTGGTTCGATGAAAGGTTTCTTCTTGAGGAAGAAAATATATGCATCATTTCAAAAGATGGGATACCCGTTGAAAGCCTTCCAGAAATTCCGATGATTAATCGCAATTTGCTATAGTGAGAAAAACTAAAATGGTTGTTCGCCTTTCAGACTGTAGGCAAACTCGAAGAAAAGCGAGTTTGCCTATAGTTTTTTTCTTTTAAATCGTTCCTGTTGAATGGAATGGAAGGTACGAGATTCCTGCGGGGAAAGGGTCCCGAGGAGGCTAGTAAAACCAATAGCTAAACGTTTTTGTTTAGCTAATTGTATTACTTTTCATCAATTGGGAAAATATATAAATAATAGTGAGGAGGAGGGAACAAAGATGGAAGTTAATATGAGTGTTGAAGAAGTCGTGAATCAAATTTCTGAATTAGTAGAAAAAGAAGGAAAGCCACCTCGAAAGAAAGAGGTAAAGAAGTCAGATCCGGAGTTAATGAAAAATGCATTGTATTATTTTCCTAATTGGGATACTGCAGTAGAACATAGCATTGGATCTTAACCATAAACGGATATATAAGGCAAGGGAAGTTATGAAGGCCGCCAATGGGCGGCCTTTTGAACGTGCGATTCTTTACATTGGAATATCATATCCGGCAAGCCCGGGCAACGTAAATGAAATCAACTAACTTTGCATATTTTGATTGCTCCTTTATCGGGCGCTTTTCCTGAACTGGAAAGCGTCTTTGTTATGGAAAAAAGGGATATTAAATAATGCCTTATAGTGAAATGATACTTATTAACTTAAGGATAGTATTTTCTTGAAATTAGTAAATCAATCAAATTCATATTTTCTTTTCGGAAAGAGAGGAGCATGGATCTTTTTTTAGTCTATAAAGTCTGATACTTGCAAAGATGCATAGTGTAACTTTTTTACATATGGAGCCGTATAATAATTTGTTAAAACACATGAAAAGAGGGTTCCAATGAAAAAGATATTGTTTATTTTGGCAGCCGTTTTTTTGGTAACAGGACTTAGTGCTTGTAACGGAGTCCAGGAGGGAAATAAGGAATCTCCACCAATTTCAGAAAAGCCAAATGATAAACCTAAGCAAACCGGCGGGCAAGATGAAAATCCTCCAGGTGAATCGGTCGATGGTCCGACAAAAGCTCGGCCAAATACGAAAACGGATATGATCATTTTAGAAGGTATGGAAGAATCATTTCAATTCAGGCTTCATCATAGTCAGGCACTGGGATTCTCAACCTACATCGTGGATGACATGGTCGTTGAAGAGGCTAGTTCTGGTGAAGGAGATGCAATGATTGTTTTTGCAAATTTTGCAGGCCAGAGAAATGAGGATGCCAAAGTTCAGATATTTTCGAAAAGGGAGGGTACGAATGCGACAATAGAAGAAAAGAAGGAGTTTGCGAGGGAAGTGGTGATTAGCAACGACTTTGAGATTAAACAGCGATCTGATAATAGGCCTAACCGTTTTGATTGGTCTGAGGTCGAATTTGACATTAGTCAGCAGGGCAGTAATTCAATATTGGGTACAGTGTCGGTTTTTCAGCATGGCGACCGGGTTTACTATGCGATATTTCAATACCCGGAAGAATATGAAGAAGGCTTCATACCGCGGGTTGTAAAAATGTTTGACGATATCGTTTGGTATGAAGCACCTTGATAAATGAGGATCCGTAATTGGATCCGTAATTGGGAAAAATTATCGATTTTTCTGGGAACAGCTCTATGGCTGTTCTTTTTAAGTAGTAGATTGTATGCTTTAAACCAGGTTAGGAAGGAAAAATGATTGGCTTAGAGAATAGTTATGGAAAGATGACATACAAAAAAATGAATTTGATAGAAAATAGGTGAAGCAAGTGGAGTTGGATACATTATATAAGACATATCAACCTTTTCTTTTTTCCATCGCATACCGGATGCTTGGATCTGTTACCGACGCAGAAGATATCGTTCATGATTTATTCCTGCAGCTTAAGCTTGATACCGAACAAATTAAGGACATGAAAGCATATCTTGCGAAAATGACGACTAATCGCTGTCTGAACTTTTTAAATTCTGCCCGTAAGAGAAGGGAGGTTTACACAGGACCTTGGCTGCCTGAACCTCGGGTAAACGAAACAGATCAGCCTTTAGATAAAGTTGTAACGGATGAAACGGTTGCATATGCCTTCCTCGTTTTGCTGGAACAGCTTTCACCTATTGAAAGAGCGGTTTTCGTGCTTAGAGAAGCATTCGCTTACAGTTATGAAGATATTGCCGAAATGCTGGAAAAGAATGAAGTGAACTGCAGAAAGATCTACAGCCGGGCTAAGCGGAAATTACAGAATGATCTGCCAGTCCATCCGGGGGATACGAAACATGTCGATCTATTGGCACAAAAATTCATAAAGGCATCTACGACAGGAAACTTTGAGGAGCTTTTGGATATCCTTACAGAAGATGTTGTCCTTGTTACTGATGGCGGAGGAAAAGTGCTATCTGCCTTAAATCCGATTGTAAACAAACAGCGCGTATTCTCCTTTCTTACAGGAGTGTCTGCTAAAGGAAGTTTCATAGGAGAACTTCTTCCGGTGATGGTCAATGGTCAGGAAGGAATTTTGCAAATGAAAGAAGGAAAGCCTGTCAAAGTCATCTGCTTTGAATTGGATTCACAGCAAAAAAATATCCGAAAAATCTTTATTGTTACCAATCCCGATAAATTAAATCATGTTCCTATTCCATAATAGGGTAGACGGAGGGCTCATAACGGGCTCTCTTTTTCGTATGTCACGAATCAAACCCCTATTTTGTCTTATAAGTGGAACCAAAAAGGTTTAATGGAGGAGATAGACATGGAACAACGCATTAACTACATGAAGACAAATCGGGAAGTGGTCAAATTAATGATGGGATTGGAGGAGTACAAGAAAACAACGGAAATCGATAGCAAATTAATCGAATTGATTAAAATTCGCGCGTCTCAAATCAATGGCTGTGCGTACTGCTTGGATATGCATACAAAGGATGCCCGGGCAATGGGTGAAACGGAACAAAGAATATACTGCTTGAGTGCTTGGCGTGAATCACCATTCTATTCTGAACCGGAAAGGGCAGCGCTGGAATTGACGGAAGCGGTCACGGCCATTTCTGCAAACGGGGTACCTGATGAACTGTATGAGCGGGTCCGCCTTCATTTTGATGAAAAACAATATATCGATCTCGTTACCATCATCATCACGATCAACGGCTGGAACAGATTGGCCATTTCAGCACAAAACATCCCCGGGCACTATAAGCCCGTAATGCAAAAATAATTTGCAACACAAATTAGGATAAAAATTAGATGACCCATCCGTGAAGCGGTTTGGTCCCAGTTTTTACCCATGAATGCTGATTTAACGGGAATCATCTATAAAATCAGCATTAAGTATAGCATTATAAAAGGCCACGTTTTTGTATGAAACGTGGCTTTTTATAATCATTTTTCTTTTTTATAAAAGCGTTCACCTGTTTCAGGATTATAATACACTCTTGTTTTTTCTCCAGTCACAGGGTCCATATTTACTTCATCTGTCCGCTGAAATCCGTCAGGAACTTTTACACCGTGATTACGTTTAAACCGTTTATCATAGATAAAGTATCCAAGTAAAATGCATAAGATAACTATAACAATTTGTAATATATAGTACCCTATGATGAATTTCATTATATTGCCTCCACAATAACGGCAGTTCCATATGCAACGATTTCACTCATATTTTTACCGATTTCCCCAGAATCATATCTCATCATTACAATTGCGTTTGCGCCCATTTGATTGGCATTTTTAATCATACGGTCCATAGCTTCTTTTCTTGAATCTTCAAGCATAGCTGTATATTGCTTGATTTCTCCGCCTACTAAGGATTTTAACCCTGCCATGATATCGCCGCCAATCCCTCTGCTTCTTACAATTAGACCAAAGGCGGGTCCTTTCACTTCTACAATTTTGTAACCTTCAATATTTTCTGTGGTAACTACCAACATAATAATCGCCTCCATCTTATTTACTTTATTGAAAGTAAGTCCACAATATCTTTTATATCTATGTGCTGTGCAGCCCTATACTCTTTTTTAGTTTTTCCACATAAACAGAAGGCATATCTTCAGCTATTGTGTTACCTCCATTGAATAATGATTACCTGTTTATCAAGCAAAAAAAAATTATACCATTCCTTTAAATTTTAACATAAGACAAGCTTCATCCTTCTTAACACCTAGCATATTTCGAGTAAACATAAAAAATCCCATTTCGCAGGGATGAAAATTTAGTTTCATAGTACAAGCAGATGAATTATGATCTGGAAGTTATATCCAATTCTTCAAACCGTTTATTTATATAATTACGATCTCAGAAACATTTATATACAGATTATCAGCTATTTCTTTATCCCCGAAGATGTGATTTTTTAGTTTTTACAGTGGTATGTTGCAATAACATAAAACAAATGCACAGAATCTGTCAGGAATTTCTATGACGAAAACCTTGATAAATATCTACATGAGGATGTTGACACGTTTCTGTATAAATGACTCAGTGATTTAAAAAGCCTTGGTATTCATAGGCTTTTTTTTTGAATGATCATACCGGGATTGAACCAACCACTGCATTCTCATGTTCCCTATGCTATCTGAAGGCGTATGTTCCCTATGCTATCTGAAGGCGTATGTCCCCAATGTGAAATGATTAAATGGAGGTTCCTCTGTTCGTTTCCATGTTCTTGGATTATCGGTGTAAAAACAAAATTCGACAAGGATTTCATCGCTGGTGTAAGATGAATGAAAAAGCCAGAAATGGGGTGAATGTTTTGGTTGGTTTATTACCGTCGCTGTTTGAAAAAGTGGGAATCATCGTAATCGCCGCATTCCTGCTTTCCTATATGAAACCGTTTCGGCAAATGATAGGCCATGAACATGATTTGTCCAAGAAAATCATGTTTATCGCACTTTTTGGGACGTTCGGCATCATAAGTAACTATACAGGGATCGAAATCGGGAATCATGCCATGCCGGAGTGGGATTGGCCTGGGAATTGGCATGCTGGGATTGCTCCCGAGAACGCGATTGCCAACACAAGGATTATGGGCGTGGCTATCGGCGGTTTGCTGGGAGGGCCCATTGTTGGATTGGGAGTAGGTTTGATTGCGGGCATCCACCGTTATTTTCTCGGGGGTTTTACGGCGGGGGCTTGTGCAATCGCTGCGATTTTGGCTGGGGTTTTATCGGGTTTTTTGGGGAAAAGGCGCCGAAAGCATGGGACGATCACCCCTTGGTTCGCCCTTCCCATTTGCATGGCATTGGAAGCGATCCAAATGGGCATCATCCTCGTGACGGCCAAACCATTTGAAAGGGCGTGGGAGCTCGTACAAGTAATCGGACTTCCCATGATCATCATCAACGGGTTCGGGACTTTATTGTTCATGCTCATCATTCAGTCGATCACGAGGGACGAGGCACGGACGCGGGCTGTACAAACCAATCTTGCGTTCCTGATTGCGGATCAGACTTTGCCCTATTTCCGGCAAGGTCTGAATCAAACTTCATGCAAGAGAATAGCCGAAATCATCTTGGGGCTGACTGAAGCCGACGCCGTGGCCATAACCAATGAACATAGCGTACTCGCCCATGTGGGTGCTGCATCCGATCACCATGTCCCAAAGGTGGGAATAGCGACAGGCTTAACGAAAAAGGCCCTTGAACAAGGGGAAATCATCGTGGCCAAAACAAAAAAGGACATTTATTGTTTCCATGATCAATGCCCATTGGAGGCGGCCGTGGTCCTGCCGTTGCAGGTCCAACAGAAAACGGTCGGGACTTTGAAGATGTATTTCAAGCATCCGGATAAATTAAGCCAAGTGGAACAAGAGTTAGCTGAAGGGTTGGCAAAACTATTTTCCACTCAATTGGAACTCGCTAAAGCGGAGATGCAAACGAAATTATTGAAGGATGCTGAAATTAAGGCCTTACAGGCACAGGTCCATCCTCATTTTTTATTCAATGCAATTAATACGATATCCGTTCTATGCCGGACGGATGTCGAGAAGGCAAGAAATTTATTGCAGGAGCTCAGTGCCTTCTTTCGTTCTAATTTACAAGGGGCCCGACAAATTCTTGTGCCGCTGGAAAAGGAATTGGAGCATGTTAACGCTTATTTATCATTGGAGCAGGCGCGTTTTCCAGATAAATATCATATCGACTACCGCATTGAGCCAAGGCTTAAGGAAGTTCTCATCCCTCCATTCACGTTACAGCCGCTAGTTGAGAATGCGGTACACCATGCATTTCCACCTGTGAAAGGCAAAGGTGAAATCATCATTCACGCATACTTTAAAGACCATTCATTGCAAATTGTTGTGGAAGATAACGGAAAAGGGATTTCGGACGGGAGAATAGATGAATTGGGTAAGCATGCTGTAGAATCGACTAAGGGTACAGGAACGGCCCTTCATAATATCAGTGAACGGCTGGATGGGATCTATAAAGGACAGGCCAGCCTCTCGATCGCAAGTGAACCGGGGCACGGAGCACAAGTGAAAATATCAATACCACTCAACGAAAAAGGAGCATATGTCAACGATGATGAAAGCATTTATCGTAGAGGATGAACCACTGGCAAGAGATGAATTGAAATATCTATTGAAGAGAAGCAGGCAGGTTGAAGTCCTGGGTGAGGCCGAGGGGATAGAAGATGCCATGAGGGAAATCTCGCGCCTTAAACCCGAACTTGTCTTTTTGGACATTGAGCTTGCAGAAGGCAATGGCTTGCATTTGGCTAAGCAATTGGCGGAACTTGACCCTGCACCTTCGCTTATTTTTGCGACCGCTTATGATGAGTTTGCCCTTCAAGCTTTCGAGTTATATGCCTTTGATTATCTATTAAAGCCATTTAATGAAAAAAGGATTCGGCAAACATTAGATAAGCTCATGAAGCAGCGGCAAATCGAGAATGGCGAATCCAGGACAGCACCTCCAGCCAGCCGTACGGCGGTGGAACAGACAGGTAAATTGGCTGTATCGATAGATGATCGGATCGTTTTGATCGACCGGGATCATATTTTGTTCATAGGACTCGTGGAAGGAAAGACGATCATTAAAACTGAAGAAATTGAATATAAAATCGGTGAGCCCCTCATCGTGCTTGAAAGGAAGCTCGATAATCACTCATTTATACGGGTGCATCGCGGTTTTATCGTGAATGTCACCCATATATCTGAAATACAGCCTTGGTTCAACTCGACTTATAATCTCATTATGAGTGACGGATCGAACATTCCGGTAAGCCGCACATATGTGAAGGAGCTAAGGCAGCTTATCGGTTTTTAAAAATTTTCATAATTCTGCATTTTACCTTCTTCATAATGCAGTCCATCCCCCGATATCTGCATTATAACTTGAAAATCCATTGAAGCCGCTTTCATTGTGATATCATCATTTTACGATGTAAGAAATAGAGGGGGTTCAAATATGAATGCGGTTACAATTGTCATAGGCTCCATTTGTATATTAATGATTGCCTACCGTTTATACGGGACATTCATAGCACTTAAAGTATTAAAACTCGATGATTCGAAGCCGACTCCGGCCCATAAATTAGAAGATGGAAAAGATTATGTTCCAACAAATAAATGGGTGGCATTCGGCCACCATTTTGCAGCCATCGCAGCGGCCGGTCCTTTGGTGGGTCCGATCCTTGCTGCACAATTCGGCTATTTGCCAAGTTTATTATGGCTATTAATCGGGGCTGTAATCGGGGGAGCCGTCCATGATGCCGTCGTGCTTTTCGCGTCGATGCGGAAAGACGGCAAATCCCTTTCAGAAGTGGCGAAAGAAGAACTTGGACCTGTAGCAGGTTTCTGTACAGGACTCGCGATGCTTTTTATCATTACGATCACGATGGCAGGACTTTCAATGGTCGTGCTGCATGCATTGGAAAATAATCCATGGGGGACGTTTGCAGTCGGAATCACCATTCCCATCGCCATGGGAGTAGGGCTTTACCATAAAAAAACCGGCAATCTGAAAGGTGCGACCATCGTCGGGTTTGCGCTTATCATGGCCGCGATTTTACTTGGTCCGAACATTCAAGGAACGGCACTTGGTGACTTATTGACACTTGAGGCGAGCACACTTGCCATCATCTTGCCGATCTATGCTTTCTTCGCCGCCGCATTGCCTGTTTGGCTGCTGCTGGCACCTCGTGATTACTTGAGTACATTTATGAAAATCGGTGTTTTTGCCGCATTGATTATCGGCGTTTTCGTGGTAAATCCAGAAATCCAGTTTCCAGCGTTTACCGAATTCATTAATGGCGGAGGCCCGATTGTAGCCGGACCCGTTTGGCCATTCATTTCAATAACGATCGCCTGTGGGGCGATTTCAGGATTCCATGCATTTGTCGGATCAGGCACAACCCCGAAAATGTTAAACCGTTGGAGTGATATCAAATCCGTCGGTTTCGGGGCGATGCTTGTGGAATGTGTCGTTGCCATCATGGCATTGATTGCTGCGGTCTCACTGCAGCCAGGAGATTATTTTGCGATTAACTCTTCACCTGAAGTATTTCAAACATTAGGTATGGAAACCGTGCACCTTAACGAACTTAGTGAAGAAATCGGCATTAATCTGGAAGGACGGACAGGCGGCGCAGTTACACTTGCTGTCGGCATGACCTATATTTTTATCGAAATTCCCTTCTTTGACAAACTGGCTTCGTTTTTCTTCCAATTCGTCATCATGTTCGAGGCGGTGTTCATACTAACCGCAATCGATTCAGGGACACGTGTTGCCCGTTACTTAATCCAGGACTTCTTCGGGGAGTTCTATAAACCATTAAAAAGGGTCGACTGGCTGCCGGGTAACATCTTCGCCAGCGCGTTAGCCTGCTTTATATGGGGATACCTGCTTTACTCTGGGGACATTAGTTCAATCTGGGCACTCTTTGGCGTATCCAACCAGCTCATGGCCTCGATTGGACTCATCATCGGTGCGACCGTCGTATTGAAAATTGCAGACAAACGCTGGTATATGTGGACATGCCTCGTACCCCTTGCCTACTTATATGTAACGGTTAATGTAGCAGGGTATTGGATGGTCAGAAACGTATACCTGAACCCGGACTCTGCAGGGTTCAGCATCCTGAACGGAATATTATCGATCACCATGTTAATCCTGGGCTTGATCATTCTGGTTGCCGCCTTGAAAAAATGGCGGGAACTTTGGAAAATCCCGCAAGCAGAACTACTGAAAAGAACAGCATGAGCATAAAAAAATCCGGGTGGAAGCTGCCCGGATTTTTGTTCGTTGCGAATGTTAAAAAAGCCCTCAATTTAATTTGCCTTAACAAAAACCTGAAAAAGGAAAGTATCAATAATCTCAACTTTGTTAATGATAGCAAATGAGGAGGTGTGATAAGATGGCAAAAGATGTTCTATGTGAAGTGAATAATTGTAAATATTGGGATTCTGGAAACAAATGCAGTGCAGATGCTATTTATGTTGTCAGCCATAAAGGGAATCAAGCAACAAATAGCAAAGAAACGGATTGCAAAACATTTGATCCAGAAATTTAAATCATCGAGGGTAACCATCAACTGGTTACCCTTCTTTTTTATTATTATTGATAATAAAAATCATTTTCATTCAAGATTATAGAAATTCATTTCATTTTTCTTCATGAAAAGGATATTTAGGCGATAAATACGAGAGTTTGGGCAATTTACTCGTAAATATAGCTGATTTACTCGTGAGATTGGGTAATTTACTCGTGAGATTGGGCACTTTACTCGTGAGTTTAGCTGTTTTACTCGTATAATTGGCTGTGTTACTCGTGAGTTTGGGCAATTTACTCGTAAATATAGCTGATTTACTCGTGAGATTGGGTAATTAC
>NZ_JBHVQU010000031.1:29343-36101 GCF_042886655.1 Peribacillus sp. NPDC058002
TACTCGTGAACTCGCCCATTACTCGTGAGATTGAGCGATTTACTCGTGAGATTGGGCAATTTACTCGTGAATATAGCTGATTTACTCGTGAAATTGAGCACATTACTCGTAAATTTAGCTGTTTAACTCGTGAATATAGCTGATTTACTCGTGAGATTGGGCAATTTACTCGTGAGTTTGAGCACTTACCTTTGAAAGAGTCAGCCCATCACCGATCGGAATGAGCACGGATTCCAATTGAGGGTGTTTGGCAACCGTTTCATTGAATTCCTTCATGAATGCAGTGTGACGTTCAGGTTCAGCATCCGGATCTGCGACACTGCCCCTTGCAAGTACGTTATCCATGACGATCAAAGCACCCGGTTCCGCCAGCTTAATGCAATATTGCAGGTAATTTTCATAATTGTCCTTGTCGGCATCTATAAAGAAAAAATCAAATTTCTTGTTATCATGAACGAGTTTTTCAAGGCTTTGCAGAGCTGCTCCGGTCATATATGATACTTGATCGCCAAAGCCGGCTTTGGATAGATTGCCATAAGCTAACTTTGCGTAATCCTCCTTTAATTCAAGGGAGGTTAATGTTCCTTCGCTGCCGAATCCCCTGGCGAGGCAAATCCCGCTATAGCCCCCAAGAGCCCCTATTTCCAAAACATTTTTAGCTCCTGAAATGGATACAAGCATTGTAAGAAGTTTCCCGGATGAGGGGGATACCGATATGGACGGCATTCCGTTTTCTTGTATGGACGTAATGACTTCTTCCAATAGGCCATCTTTGGTATAAAATACTGAATCGATATACTTGTTAATTTGTTTCATTCATTTCCATTCCTTTCTCATCATTATTGGAAGTTTCTCTTTCTTCACTTTTCTTATCGGCTGTTTCATTTTCTTGTATTTCAAATAATTGAATGAATTCGTTGATTAACATATCAATGGCCTTCAATTCACCGACTAAGATTTGATTAATGGATTGAAACTCTGGTTTATCTAACTGTTCCTTAATGGTTGAACGTTTAACATTCATCATTTCTAAAAAAGCAATGGCCCTTCCGCGGCGAAATGTTTTTGGTCCACGATGGTGTGAACCGTGGTCTTTTCCTTTGTGATGGCGTTCTTTTTTGAGTTCTTCGTTTCTCATGTTAAAACCTCCTTTTGTGTATACATATGTATACGCTTTTGTCTTGTGTTAAATGTATACATATGTATACGAATTGTCAACTGATAATAGAATGGAAAAATTAAAATACCGTTTATAAAAAGTTTGTCTAAATTGTGAATTCGTTATTTAGAGAGGCAAAAAAGTACTTACATCCAAAGAATTTTTTTTGTTATAGTAACAAATAGACCGGTTGGTATGGTGGGGGTGTGCTACGGAAATGGATACAAAATCGTTGATAATCGAGAATGCAACGATTCTTTTCCAGCAAAAAGGATATAAAGGTGTTGGACTAAGCGAAATCTTAAAAGTATGTAATGTTACGAAAGGTTCGCTTTATCACCATTTTCCTAATGGAAAAGAGGAATTATTAATCGCGTGCCTTCATTCTTTGAATGAAGTAATTACGACGGATATCGTGGATATTTTTGAACGGTATCCGACAACGTTAGAAGCGACAAAATACATGATTGAAAAGTTAATCGTCCATTTAGAAAGGGAAGGGACGATTACGGGTTACACATTTAGCAGCATGGTAAGTGAAATGGCCACATTAAGTGATCCTGTACGAAAGGCTTGCGCAAACTTTATGTGAAAATTCAAGGGATTTATTTTAATAAGCTTATGGAAGATGGATTTTCAAAAGAGTTAGCTTCCAATATTGCATTGATGATGACAGCCTCCATCGAAGGGGCAATGATGCTTTGTTTGGCCGAAACATCGGCAAAGCCGCTAAAAGTAATTTCGCAAATGTTACCCAATATATTGAAGGAGTTTTAACAAGTGGATAATAAAAATATTAAAACAGGGCCGATAATGGCTGCCCTTTTGGTAGCAGGCTTTGTTGGGCTATTTAGTGAAACCGCATTGAACATCGCCTTAGGTGAATTGAGCCATATTTTTGGCGTGGATGCGACGACAATACAGTGGCTTGCAACAGGCTACTTTTTAACGCTTGGTATTTTAGTGCCAGTAACAGGAATTTTAATGCAAAAATTCACGACACGCCAAATGTTCATGGCGTCTTTATTTTTTTCGATCATCGGAACGGTCATCGCTGCAGTAGCACCGGTTTTTAGCGTGTTATTGACGGCCCGTGTCATTCAGGCTGCTGGATTGGCGATCATTTTGCCATTGACGCAAAATGTCATTTTCACGATTTTCCCACCTAATAAACGCGGAGGGGCAATGGGTGTGATGGGCTTGGTCATCTTGGCTGGTCCAGCATTCGGTCCTACATTGGCAGGAATGATTTTAGATACGTTATCATGGCATTGGATATTCTGGTTTACGATTCCATTCTTGCTATTCTCGCTTATCTTCGGCTATCTCTATATTCCGAATGTCAATGAAACTCGACAAGTATCAATCGATATCTTATCAGTTGTGTTATCGACGATTGGCTTTGGTGGAGTTGTATACGGTGTAAGTGTAGGAGGGGATCATGGTTGGACGAGCATGACGGTAATTGGCACGATCATCGTTGGATTGATTGGCCTAATCTTCTTTGCAATCCGTCAGACAAAGATGGAAAACCCGATGTTGAATTTAAGAGCATTCAAATATCCACTATTTGTGCTAGGTCTTACGATGAACATGATTACATTCCTCAACATGTTATCGATGCTGGTTGTTTTACCGATGTATATGCAAATGGCGTTATTGGTTTCTGCGTTCGCCACTGGGCTGATCATGCTGCCAGGAAGTCTATTGAACTGCGTTTTTGCTCCGATCATCGGCAAGCTGTTCGATAGATATGGACCTCGTGCCGTAATTACACCAGGAACGATCATGGTTGTCATTGGCTACGGGCTATATGCAATGTATGGAACAGACACAGCACTATGGATCATGGTTGTTACGCATATCGTGATGATGCTCGGCATTGGCATGGTACTCGCTTCAGTACAAACGAATACATTGAATGCATTGCCAAAACAATTCTATCCGGATGGCATCGCGATTACGCAAACATCACAGCAAGTATCAGGGGCAATTGGGATAGCGGTCATGGTTTCGCTATTCTCTGCGAAGCAAAATGGCTACTTGACTGATGTGGCAAATGATTTACCGGCAGCTGCTGCCTCAGGTTCATCACTTGTATTTAAAATCAGTTTGATTTTCGCCATCGTGAATGTGGTGCTTTCACTGTTCATGAAAAAACCGAAGTAACAGAGATAAAAAAACAGATCACCATTTAAACGGGTGATCTGTTTTCATTCTTGCACTTTACTAAGTAAGTCCAAAAGCTGCTGCTTTTCCGCCTCATTCAAGTTGGCAAACTGTGATGCTTGAAAATGCTCTTGTTTTGGAACAACTTCATGAAAAAACTCTTTTCCTTCCTCTGTCAATGAAAGATATTTTGTTTTCCATTCCTGTTCCCGTTTAATCAATCCCAACTCTTCCATTTTCCTTAATAGTTGAGTGATATTGCCTTTTGTCACAAAAAGCTTGTTTGCCAGTTCTTGCTGAGACAATCGTTCATGTGAACCCACTTGAACCAGGATATCGAATTGGGCTGCCGATAGATTCCATTTCTTTAAATGTTGATTGGATTCCCGGATGCTCTGGTTATATATTCGTGTTATTCGGAACCATAACATTAAACCTAGTCGTTCCTCATTAGATGCGGTGGGATTCGTTGTGTTTTCTTTCATGAATGTCACCTCATTCTTTCTTCGTCACAATCAGCTTATGAATAAACCAATAGGGTGTCAAATGCAAAAACTTCCATCCTCGAATCAAAGAAACCAGTATGATCAATTGATACTGGTTTCTTTGATTCCTTCATTATGTAGTCGTTAGTTTAGCAAAGATGATAAAAAACAGTGTTAATTCGCCTATTACCACAATATTCGGTACCCCGACAAACAAATTAAAAATAAAAAAGATAGCTAAAATCCCTAACAATAATCCTAAATGATAGATTTGCAACCGCTGGTGCTTATGTCTATATTGATGGAAAACAAAAGTGGTTGACATGAAATAGAGCAAAACGGAACCGAAAACAAAATATAGGATAAATGAATAATGGACTTCATGTAAAAACAATAATCTGATGGCTGCTGCAATCATGCTTATGGACATTAAAATAAACAGATGACCGTAAATGATGATTTGTCCGGAAGATTGTACAGACTTGTCGACCTTTTTCTCCATGTTATCGAAATATTGCCACCACATAGCTATTATCAGGACAAATGAAATGATGGAAAAGGCTATCGAATCCCAATTTCCTTGTTTAGGCTGAATGACCGCAAGAGTGCTCACAAGAGCTTCCCCAAAGAGAATGATGGTAAATAGGCCAAAGCGCTCCAACAGGTGGGCCGTATTTGTAGGAACCTTTTCTAAGCACTTTCTTCCAAGGATTGGGATGATGATATCGATCAGGATGCCCAAATACAGCACAGCATATCGAAGCCAGGAATCAAAAAGGACGGAGAACAATGAAATGGCAATTCCAATCCAAAAATACCTTCCCAAAAAGAGTGCTGCCTTTTTTCGAACTCCCTCTTCTATCCGCTGTACAACAAGGTATTGGATGGCAGTCACGGCTCTTAAGCCAATATAACCAATTAAAAAAGAAAGATAATAAGGATCAAAATCAACAGATAGGCTTGATGTCATAATGAGGACAAAGAACATTTGCAATATCAAAAATAGCCGTTGATGAAATACATCCTTACCAAACCGGTTAATAAATATGGTTTGGCCTACCCAAGCCCACCAGATAGGAATAAAAATCAACACGAACTTAAATAAATACTCTGGATGGATATAACCATCTTCAACATGCAGTAAAACATGAGTGGCGCCCGCAACGGCTGCCACAAATAACAAATCATAAAAGAGCTCTAACCATGTAACTTTCTTTTCATCCATTTCAGCACTCCTCCCGGTCGCCTTATAGTTTATAGTATGTTGTAAATATTCAGAAAATGGAAGAGGGACTTTGGTGCATGCAATTTAGAATTCATGTTTATTTTAGGAAGTTCTTTTTACCCAGCTATTATGTTTTGCCATATTTAGTGATTAGGAATAACGTCACTTTTTTGACTTTAGTATATTATGGTACTATAGGAGATGATTTCAAAATGGGAGGGAAGTAGATGACCAGAACCATTGGCCTTATTTGCGGCAGTTTACGGGAAAATTCTTATAATCGAATCATCGCACAATCATTGACAGGTATGGTTGATTCTTATCAATTTCGCTGGATCGAAATTCATGATCTTCCGTTGTTTAACGAAGACTTGGAAATAAGTGGCGTTCCAGAAGCAGTGACGTCATTTAAATCAGCCATTCAGGATGTTGACGGTATCATTATCGTAAGCCCAGAGTATAATTCCGGAATACCAGGCGTATTAAAAAATGCATTGGACTGGGCATCAAGACCTCGGGAGTCCGCTGTACTTACCAAAAAACCAGTTGGCCTGATCGGAGCAACTCCTGGGGGAATGGGCACTGCATTTGCTCAAATGCAAATCAGGCAAATACTGGAGGCCATGCAAGTTCATGTTCTTCCATTTCAAAAAATGCTGATATCTCAAGTACATAAAAAGATTGATTCTGATCGGAAAGTTCTTACTGACGATCAAACAAAACGTTATCTTGAGCGTTATTTACAACAATTCATTCATTGGATCGATCACACTCCTGTTCTAGATTAATTAGCCATAGTCAATGAATCTTATTATATATATGATTGACAGGCTATAAGTTTATAGATAAACTTATAAATAACAATCAGTTAAGTTATAAACTGATTGCATCCAACGAAGGAGTTGGGGGAATTTCCCTACATATGAACTTTCTTCGATAGCTTTAATAAAAGGGGGACTTTAAAAATGTCTGATCTCTATTCTCGTATTTCCAAAGATGATGCTGCCGTTCTGCTAGTGGATCATCAAACCGGTCTTATTTCAGGGCTAGTGCGTGATTATGGTGTTGATGAATTCAAGAACAATGTTATGGCTCTTGCCAACACCGCCAAGTTTTTTGATTTGCCAGTCATTTTAACAACGAGCTTTGAAAACGGACCGAACGGACCGCTCATGCAAGAATTGGAAGAACTCTTTCCTCACGCACCAAAAATAGCTCGGCCTGGACAAATTAACGCATGGGATAATGAAGATTTTGTTAAAGCAATCGAAGAAACCGGAAAAAAACAACTAATCATCGCGGGCGTTGTTACGGATGTCTGCGTTGCTTTCCCGGCACTTTCCGCAATGAACGCCGGTTATGAAGTATTCGCTGTCACGGATGCATCTGGAACAGTCAGCAAACAGGTAGCTGATGCGGCTTTAGCGCGTATGGCCCACGGCGGTGTGCAGCTTATGAACTGGTTTAGCGTAGCTTGCGAATTACAGCGTGATTGGCGCAACGATGTCGAAGGTTTTGGTGCTTTACTTTCCAGCCAGCTTCCAGGTTATCAAAATATCATCGGAAGCTATAGGGGAGCTCAGCGCGATTTCAGCAAGATATAAAGAATGAAGGAAGGAAGGGACATTTGTCCCCTCTGACTGTAGGCAAACTTGAACTGCCCCGTAAATGTTAGACACCAACTAACATTTATGGGGTGTTTTTTATGGCCAATTTTTCT